>NZ_PNDT01000219.1:0-223 GCF_005886375.1 Pseudoalteromonas sp. S1727 | reverse complement strand
AAGGTACGTGAATAAATTCCATTGCCGAAATTATAAATATTCTCGTTACCTTCACCATAATAACTTTGATATACATCATCTAAGATATTGGTTGCATCAAATGTCACTACGAAGTCATCTGTCACATCATAGCTAAATTGAAAATCTAAACTTTGCTCTGGGCGACTCCAAAACTGTAATGGGTTAGCAAAAATTGCAGCTTCGTTCCCTGTATAGAATTCAG
>NZ_PNDT01000218.1:0-286 GCF_005886375.1 Pseudoalteromonas sp. S1727 | reverse complement strand
ATAAAGCGTTAGTTATAATAAGAATATACCTGCGCGGTCTGGAGCAGCCTGGTAGCTCGTCGTGCTCTTAACCCGAAGGTCGTCGGTTCAAATCCGGCTCCCGCAACCAATTTCCTTTAGAGGCTTGAGGTTACTGTAGAATGTAAGTTAAGGAAAAGCTTGTCGGTCTCAGCTCTTCATTAGCCAGCAAAGGTAGTCGTTTTAAATCCGGCTCCCGCAACCAATTTCCTTAGAGAGTTGGCTGACTTCTTTAATTAAGTAAGAAGTAAAATAACACTTAATATTA
>NZ_PNDT01000217.1:0-390 GCF_005886375.1 Pseudoalteromonas sp. S1727 | reverse complement strand
AGTGCATTGCTTGATGATGTAACTAAGCCTACTATTCAAAGAAAACGTAATTATTCAACAGGCCCGCGTAGCCGTAGTAACAACAACGGACGTAGACCCAATAATAGTTACCAAAAAGCACGGTCGTAGTTACGACCGTCGTTATAGTCGTAGTAGTAACTAGAGGTTTTTGAACGGTGGGGCAACTTAAACCGCAAAAAAATGTTTATGCAGTCATTGATTTAGGATCTAACAGTTTCCACATGTTGATCGCTAAGTCAATTGCTGGCGGCTTGCAAACTATAGGTCGCGTTAAACGTAAAGTTAGATTAGCCGCTGGGCTAAATGAAGATAACTTATTGAGCACACAAGCAATGCAACGAGGCTGGGAATGTCTCGCGTTATTTTGTT
>NZ_PNDT01000216.1:0-454 GCF_005886375.1 Pseudoalteromonas sp. S1727 | reverse complement strand
AAACTTATTGCTTTACCAGATGCGCCTGCACGACCTGTACGACCGATTCGATGAACGTAATCTTCACAATCATCTGGTAAGTCGAAGTTAAATACATGACTTACTTCAGGGATATGCAAGCCACGTGCTGCTACATCCGTTGCTACCAAGAAGTCTAAATCACCTTTGCTGAATTGCGCTAAAATTGATTGACGCTTTTTCTGGTTAACGTCGCCAGTAAGCATACCAACACGATGACCATCCGCTTTTAACCAGGCATACACTGTTTCGCAGCTATGCTTAGTATTTGCAAACACAATCGCTTTTTCAGGCCATTCTTCTTCAATCAAGGTTAATAACAGCTTAACCTTATCTTCTTGTGAAGGATGAAATAGTTCTTCTTCAATACGTTTGCCAGTTTTTACATCTGGCTCAATTTGCACATGCTCTGGATTTGTCATGTGCTCAAACGCCA
>NZ_PNDT01000215.1:0-1000 GCF_005886375.1 Pseudoalteromonas sp. S1727 | reverse complement strand
GACTGCCATCTGGAGAAGTGAAGAAACCATTGTGACCAGGGCCAAATACTTCAGTGGTACGTTCAAATACGGGTTGATCAAACTTTTTCCAGCTGTTTGCATCAAGCGGATCATCACCAACAAGTTCTAACATCCCTAACTTATAATCTGGCGTGTTACAAAAACTTGCTGAGTAAGTCATAAACGTGCGACCGTTATGCTGTAGAATTTCAGCACCTTCAGTTACCTTACGTCCGCTGATCTCCCAATCAAGTTCAGGACGTGTGATCACAGTATGTGGCGTGCCTTTTTTCAGCGTCCATGGGTTTTCCATTTCAGCAATAATATTAAGCTGTTGATCGCCCTGCCACTGTGAATAAATAACATAGAGTTTATCTTTGTAACTTAAGTAGTTACCGTCGATATTCCATACGTCAGGCATGAGCGCGCCTTTGTACTCATACGGGCCCATTGGGTCGTCACCAGCACTTTCTAATACATTAAGGTGCTGATTATCTAATGTGCCATCAGTACCAGCTGTGTACATCATGTACCAACGGTAGCCATCAGGGCCTTTAACACGATGAAATTCGAACGCCCAAAAATTACAACAGCGCGCAGGATCGGTCGCTGACCATACATTTACTGGGGTCGCATCGGCAAGTCCAGCTAATGTCGGTGACTTACGCATCACCAACTCAGATGTCCATGTTGTTGTAGTCAGGTAATAGTTACCATCCCAGTACTCAAGCCATGGATCGGCACCATTTGGAAACAGTGGATTAGTGAACACGCCATCGTCTTGCGTGGGTGCTTTGGCGCTCGTAATTGGCGCCTTATCTGCTGTTTTTTGTGTGTTAGCGCTGGTTGTAGATCCACAACCACTAAGCGAGCTTAAAGACAAAGCAAATAAGCCTACAAGGCCAGTTGCTTTAACGGTACGCTTTAACTTAGTGCGCAAGTGATGTTGTACATTCATTATTGTTATCACCCTTAGTTATTATTACAAACCCACTATTGG
>NZ_PNDT01000214.1:0-2681 GCF_005886375.1 Pseudoalteromonas sp. S1727 | reverse complement strand
AACACTAGCACTTATTGCTCTAGCATCTTCATCAGCAGCATTCGCAGCAACAGACTTTGACACGTTAGATGTTGATGGCAATGGCGCAATCAGCCAAAGTGAAGCGTCAGTTGATGCCAAGCTGATGAGTATGTTTACAGAACTTGATACTGATGGTAACGGTGAGTTATCTAAAGAAGAGTTCGAAAACGCGTAATTAACCCTTCGCGGACAAGGATTCTTGAAAAGGATTTTTCATTTATTACGTTCAAAAGCAGCCAATACCCCGGGCTGCTTTTTTTATACTTGGTCTTTTTCTCATAACACGGTATCTAGTTTACAGCTTAACTAAATCAGCTTATTATCAAGTTCCTAATTTAAGCATGGACGTTGATTGTGTTAAGTTTTCTTGGCTTATATTCCGCTTTAATTGCTAGTACTTGGATTATTGTTGGGGTGTACATTGCTGGTAAATATTACCCTGGTTATAGCCATAAAAAACAGTTTTGCAGTGAGCTCGGTGCCGCTGGCAGTCCTACCGAAAAACTTTCTCCTATCATTAATAATTACCCACTTGGTTTATTATTCTGTTTATTTGGCTGGTATGTGTTGCAGCTGAAAGATACTCCCACACTCATTACATTAGTTGGTTGGTTAACCATCAGTCACGGTGTAGCGACTTGGCTTGCAGGGTACTTCCCGATGGATGCGGATCCTCAAACAAAAACGCCAACCTTGAGTTGCCAAATACACTCTTGGGCAGGGCTTATTATGTTGTTATCTTTGTTTTTAGCCGCTATTTTTGTCGCCATGAGTGATTATGTCAGTATCGGCTTTAGGGTTTTTTCAATACTGGCCGTGGCCTTTACGGGTTATTTTGTAATTTTGTTGGCAAAAGCATTTAAGCAGCAGGGTGATGCCGGATTGTATCAACGGCTTGCTTATGGTGTGCAATTGCTGTGGTTAAGCGCATTTTCGTTAGTGATTTAATATTAGGTTTAACAACGGCAGTTGTTTTTAGAGCTGCAAAGAGGCAGAGGTAATGCAAAGTGTAAGGTATACAGTGGAGTTGAGTAGCCCAACTTTGGAAGAGTATTGTTTATTAAGAGAAAAAGTTGGCTGGGGGAAAGTCGCCCCAGAGCTGGCAAAGGCGAGCTTAAACAGCTCGCTATTTCATGTCGTGATCAGGCTGGAAGGCTTACTTGTTGGTATGGGTCGTGTGATCGGGGATAGTGGCTTATTTTTTTATATTCAGGATGTTGCTGTTGACCCCAATTTTCAAAGGCAAGGTATTGGTACGTTAATAATGGGTAATATAGAGCAGTACTTGTCCGAAGCGGCTAAAAACGGTGCGACAATTGGGCTGCTCTCAGTTAAAGGTAAAGAGGCTTTTTATGCTCGTTACGGTTACTTGAGTCGGCCAAATGAAGAGCTCGGCTGTGGGATGTGTAAATTTAATTAGGGTGGGAAATTTCAATGTCTGAGTATGTAGCAAGTGTTGCTTGGTCGCGCCAAGCAGATGAAGAGTTTGTAGATAATAAGTATAGCCGTGCTCACCGCTGGGAATTTGATGGCGGGTTAAGTGTAGCGGCATCGTCTTCACCTCATATCGTGCCGCTGCCTTATTCGGTGGTCGAAAATGTCGATCCAGAAGAAGCATTTATTGCATCTTTGTCGAGCTGTCACATGTTGTTTTTTCTATCGATTGTGGCCAAGCATCAAATTAAAATTGATAGTTATATTGATAATGCCGTCGGTGTGATGGAAAAAGACAACCAAGGACGAATGGCAATGACCCAAGTGACATTAAAGCCCGCAGTTAAACCAGCAGCAGGGCATAAATTAAGCTTGGCGCAGTTAGAGTCATTTCATCATCAAGCTCATGAATTGTGCTTTATCGCGAATTCAGTAAAAACAAACATAGTGACTGAAATTGACTATCTTGGTGAGACTTAATTATAGTGAATTGAATTACTTCGCCATTGAACTTTCGCACAATGGCAACAAAACCTACTTTTACTCAAAAAATGATATTTTTATTTTGTTTTTCTTTAAAATTTATTTTTAAGTCATTTGAAATCAAAGTATTGCGAGTGTTTTTTTTTAAATTAAATTTTAAAAATTATTATGGTTTAGCTACTGTATGGCTGCTTGCGCTCTAATATCGTATATAACTACTTAGGTAATCTAAAATTGCGTCATTTTAAATAAATTTAAACCCATGATTTTAAATGACTTATTTTTCTTTTCAAATTCCCTGTTGCAAATTAGCCACAAAAATCAATCGTTAGATCTTTAAAATCCTCACTTTTAACCTGCAAGCTAATGATATTAAAGAACTAAAAATTGTTGGCACCGAAGTTGTAATAGTCTAGTTGTACTGAACGAAAAGCTGATTACCGCTTACGTTCACAACCATAAACTTTGAAGGAATATTTATTATGAAAACATTAAATAAAACATTAGCACTTATCGCATTAGCGTCTTCTTCTGCAGCTTTTGCTGGTACAGATTTCGATACGTTAGACGTTGATGGTAATGGCGCAATTAGTCAGCAAGAAGCATCTGTTGATGCAGCTCTTTCGGCTAAATTTACTGAACTTGATACTGACCAAGACGGTGAGTTATCAAAAGAAGAATTTTCAAAAGCTTAATGGTGCTGAACCTAGCTTGCATAAAATGCTGCTCAGTTCTGAGTGCAC
>NZ_PNDT01000213.1:0-500 GCF_005886375.1 Pseudoalteromonas sp. S1727 | reverse complement strand
AAAAGGTGCTGATGGTTGCAAATGCACAACTCTGCTATCATTAACACACTTTCAGCAGGGGCCTTATCCCTTGTTAATTTAATCAAATTTTTTGTTTTGGAATTAATTGTGACTGCAACTGCTTTTTCATCTCTCGCTTTACCAACTGGGTTGGTAGATAACTTATCAACGTTAGGTTATACCCAAATGACGGCCGTTCAGGCACAAAGTTTGCCGCCTGTGTTGGAAGGTAAAGACATTATCGCACAAGCCAAAACAGGCTCAGGTAAAACCGCTGCGTTTAGTCTAGGTGTACTTGCTAAGCTCAATGTGAAACGTTTTCGTATTCAATCGTTAGTACTTTGCCCAACCCGAGAGCTTGCTGAACAAGTTGCCGTGGAAATGCGAAAATTAGCGCGTGGTATTCACAATATTAAAATTTTAACTTTATGTGGTGGTGTATCAATAGGGCCGCAAATTGGTTCTTTGGAACATGGCGCGCACATTATTGTTGGTACACC
>NZ_PNDT01000212.1:0-426 GCF_005886375.1 Pseudoalteromonas sp. S1727 | reverse complement strand
CCACTACTTCGATTTCATTGAGGGTATAACACCCTTGTTTATATAAATCGATTAAGCGACCTGTGGTGCCAATTAAAATATCAACGCCTTTTTCTAACTGTGCACGTTGTTTTTCGTAATCTTCGCCACCATATACTAAACCTAAGTTAAGATTACAGTGTGGCGCTAAAATTTTTGCATCTTTGTGGATCTGAATCGCAAGCTCCCGAGTAGGGGCCATGATCAGGGCTCTTGGATGTTTACTAGGTGCTTTGCTAGATTGTAATAACCGATGGCACGTGGCGGTTAAAAACGCCAACGTTTTACCTGTACCCGTTTGTGCTTGACCCGCAATATCGCGGCCATCACAAATAAAAGGTAGGCATTTAGCTTGTATGGGTGTGCAATATTCAAACCCACTTTCGGTTAACCCGTCCCCCTCTGCCG
>NZ_PNDT01000211.1:0-647 GCF_005886375.1 Pseudoalteromonas sp. S1727 | reverse complement strand
TCACTTCTCCAGATGGCAGTCAAGATTGGCTGGTATATCACGGCAATGACTCAGTCGAACATGGTTGTAGTGCCACACGTTCTTTACGTGCGCAAAAATTTACTTGGAATGATGATGGCACGCCAAACTTTGCAAAACCTGTAACACCGGGTGTTGAAGTCGCTCCGCCATCAGGCGAATACGGACCACTGGTTACTCGTGTGCAAGGTCAGCGTTATAACCTAGTAAATGCAACTAGCGGTTTGTGTTTAGACATTGCAGCCGATCCTCAAGATGCGCGTGCTGTGCAACGCCAATGTGCTGCAACCAATGGCCAGTGGGTGATTGATGCCACTACTGATGGCTTTGTCCGTTTAGCAAATCGCGAAGACAGCAAGTTTTTAGAGTTGGCTAATTGTAGCGATGCCAATAATGCGAAAACGCAATCTGCGGCATGGCGTAACAACTTCTGCCAGCAATGGAAAGTTGCCCCAAGTACTGATGGAAATGTCACTATTACCAATCGCTACACTGAAAAACCATTAGCCGTAGCAGGGTGTTCAGCCGCACAAAATCAAGCCGTGTTACAACAAGGCAAAGACACGGCATGTGGTGACTGGCAATTACAGCCAGTTGGCAGCGTGGCAGTAATGAGCCAACAAAGCGGT
>NZ_PNDT01000210.1:0-324 GCF_005886375.1 Pseudoalteromonas sp. S1727 | reverse complement strand
GGAAAGTTGATAATTATTTATGAAATCTCTTTTTCTAAGCATGATTAAAGATCATATGTATAGCAAGCGGTATGCAAAGAGCACTATTGAAGCTTACCTGTTTTGGATAGCTGCCTATATCCGTTTTAATAATATGCAGCACCCAAGCTCTATGGGAGACACTCAAGTAGAATTGTATTTAAACCATCTAGTAAACTCGCAAAATGTAGCGCTAGGCACCCAAGCTCAGGCAGTGAATGCTCTAAGTTTCTTATATAAAGAAATAATTAACTCGCCCCTCATAATCATTAATCAATCTAAACAGTGAACTCCCAGGAAAATAAC
>NZ_PNDT01000021.1:0-129382 GCF_005886375.1 Pseudoalteromonas sp. S1727 | reverse complement strand
CCGATTGAATCAAAATAGGAATTCGGCTATGGTTAATGCATCAATAAAAATAAATTAAAAACGAGTTAATCTACAGGCTCGTTAGCAATTTAATTTAGCATGTGGAATATCTTTTAACCCCTTTTGGTGTGGTTGAGCGTTATCAGAAATAACAATAATTGAAAATTTCAGGAAGAATATGAAAAATAAAGTTTTTAAATCCCTCATCTTTAGCTCACTCATTCTATGCAATTATGTCAGTGCCGCAGATTGTCATGATGTGTCACAAATTATTGCCAAACAACTTGAAGATAACTACGTAATTGAAAATACAGCAGCAACGTTAGCTCAGTTAATGCGTTCGCAATCATTTTTATCTGGTTGTGTTCGTCAAAAGTCATCTGAAGATATTGCTAAATTTATGACTTTGGAATTAAACAAAATTGCAAATGATAAACACCTCTCTGTCGTTTATGACCCACAATGGGTAAATGAACTGAAAACATACCGTTCTTCAGCACAAACTGAGTCGTTTGCGGATAACCGAGTTATGGAGACTCCGACAGATAACTATGGTTTTAAAAAAGTTGAAATGCTTGATGGAAACATTGGTTACCTCGACATAAGAGCGTTCTCTGACAGTCACTTAGGTGGTGAAACGCTTGAAAATGCGATGAAATTTTTACAGCATGCCGATGGTATTATTATTGATTTAAGGAACAACTTTGGTGGCAGTCCTTTTATGGTAACTTCATTGGCCAGTTACTTTTTTGACTTAGATACTGTTCATTTATCGACTTTTGAAAGTCGAGAGAATGGTGTGTTAACTCAAACGCAAGATTGGACGTCGCCTTATGTTCCGGGTCCTAGGTTTAAAGATACTCCTCTTTATATTCTCACCAGCAGTAATTCTGCATCCGCTGCAGAAGGCTTTAGCTATGCTATGCAAAGTTTGACGAGAGCAACCATTGTAGGAGAGGTAACTGCTGGTGCCGCTCATGCTAGAAGAGCAGAAATAGTAAATGACGATTTTATTCTCACTTTACCAACTGCACGACCTGTTGACCCCAGAACAAACGATAATTGGGAAAGAAAAGGTGTAAAACCAAATATTGAAACGAGCAGCGACAATGCACTTAATGTAGCTTATGCAGAGGTACTAAATACCTTAATAAAAAGTAAGAGTAGTAATCTCAGCTTGCACAAATGGGTCTATCCATTGGTTAAAGCGAAATCGAGCCAATACCAGCCAAGTCAGAGTGATTTCAATCAGATAGTAGGTACGTTTGGAGAGCACAAGGTATTTCAAGAAGGTGGTAAACTCTTTTATCAACATTCAGATGAGCCGGCCTTTGAAATTGAACTTCTTGATAAAGAAACTATCGTTTTTAAAGCGTTTACCGAGGCAAGGCTACAAGCAATATATAAAGATAAGCAAGTCATTGCATTGAAAATGCTCTCTTTGGGTAGGGATGAAAGAGAGTTTCAGAGAACGATGTAAAGATTGCTATCAAGGTTGTTAACTCGGACAAAAAACAGTTGGCTATGTTCGTACCTCACAAATTTTAGCCAACTATTTTTAGCCGGTTACAACGGCGTTAGCCCATAGAAATTCACCTAATACAGCCAACGAGCTAAAACGTTTCGTCCAAAAACGTGTTTGAGCGACTTTCGGTAATCGCTGTGAGTTCAACTGCGACATTGAAAGTTAATTGTTTTTAAATTTCGCTCTATAAACGGCCAAAAAAACTCCCACTGTTAAGATTGCTGCTGGTATTAACCATAAAATTTCATCAGACATGGTGATCTCCTTCGTCTATTTATAGTAATAAATTAGCTCATTGAATCATTAGCATCAAATACTTTAGCTGTTTGCGTTTGATGTTCCTAGTTAGTACTGAGGTCAAAACTAATTAGGAAATAATATGAACGATAAAAAATCCCCCTTCATTCGCCAATATGTACGAGCCAGTAAATCGCCGTGGGAGGACAGTTCAACCATTTTGCTGCTAGCAGACATTGTAGATGAGCAAAAGGAGGAGCTTAGCTTCACACATTACATTTATTTGCATCGAGATAGTGTTGGGAGTGTTTTAGGTATCAGTATTTCTCAGAAGTTTTTAGAAACTTACCCTGAATTTTCAGGGCGGTATCTAGAGGGAGTTGAAATGTTTGGATTTTTACTAATACATATTGAGGAAATAACTCATTTTTGCAGCTTATTTACTGCAGAATTTGAACGACTATTTATGCTTAAACCTAATGTGTTTTTTGCAGCAGCAGAAAGTATCTGGGTCGATATTATCGAAAATGCATAAAACCCTAAGCGGACCTCGGTTCGCTTTTTTATTTTGAAGACTCTAATTCAAATGTGTTTTAAAAAAATAATTTAAAATTAATAAAAAATGCCCATGCTTTGCCTCATCAGTGCTTACTTATCAATAACCTCATAAAAAGGGGTTGATACTAATTTATTACCGATAAGGAAACCCTATGACAAGTAGATATACGTCAACGCTAGATATTATCACCCTGTTAGAAGAGATAATAATGGTTATTAGAGATAACGACCATAAAATAAACAAATTGATGCTAAGCGCTGATAATCCCAACTTTAAAGGTTTGTGGGCGACTGTAGAGCCTCAAGTTTTTAACAAAAAGCACCTTAATTACCGTGGCGTAAAAGTTTTGATGTACAAATTAATGATTTGTTTAATCCAAGATGTCCACCAACCTGTGTCAGCATGGCCTGATTATGATGATGAGTTTTATGGTGAATCTGAGCAACCATTTAGTGATGAACCAGAAGAGCGCTTTGATTCAGTGTTTAGTAGCCAGTTTGAAGATGAGATGGAAGATGACTATAAGAATGATATTGAAGATGAGTTTAAATATGAGTGTGAAGAAGACCGTATAAACCGTAACATTCAAGATGTAATAAACTGCCTTCGAAATGAATAATACAGGGCACATACCAGTTATTTAAATCATAAAATAACAGCCTAACCATTACCCCTGAAATATGCCACGAGTCAATATTTGCAGACTCACTGCTTAAATTTAAATCTGGTTTAAGCAGCCAAACTTCAACCTATAGAGGTTACATACTTGGGGAGGGCGTGATGCAAATATAGCGTCTTGTTGTTACTTCACAAAAGCGTGTTTTTAATAATAATGTTGGCAAGGCTTTTAAAGGCAAACAACAAAAGGGAAGTGGATTAATATCCACTTCCCTTTTACTATTTGGTATTAGAGCTAATTTATTAAGTCAGTTGCTTATTCGTGGGGTTTTTAAATGGATGAGACGACTACTACCGTTCTTCGTCGTCCCAAAATCTAATGACTGAAGTTCATCAGTATTGTTGTCGTCTATATCAAAGGTAATAATGCTGCATTGTATTATGTTTATACACGCTACCTACCTATAGAACATCTCATTAATTTCTTCACACAGTTTAGTGCGGTAAATAATAGACGTACGCAGTAACTCTGCGTCGCTTTCGCTCAGCAGTGGGGTACGTGTTTTTTTGTCAAAACGTAGTGGCATTTCCTCAAATAATTGTGTGTGGAGACGCTTAATATCATCGAAAATTTGCTGTGACTGTGAAAACAAAAATACTTTGTTGTAATCGCCTTTTTTTAACGACGACAAGTATTTTAGCAATATAGCCTGTCGAGCGGATTTATTTTTAAATGAGTGTTCCACTTCAATCGCTGCAATTGAGTCATCAGGAAGTCGCACAGCGCCATCTACCGTTCGTGTATCGGATAGGTTATTAATACGTTTAAATTCAGGTTCGGTAATAAACCCATTCCACATTGGTGCGTACGTCCCATCACTGTGATAATTGTGAATGCCTCTGAGCATCACAAACGCATTAATCAAGTTGTGCATCACATTGTTCTGATTGAACTGCAGGGCAGGGTTTATATTGCCTCTAAAGTACACATCGATACCCATTAACTCTTCTGCAAACTTTGCAGCAGAGTAGGTGGGTACATATACTCGACCATCAAGGCTTCTATGTGTTTTTACTACGCGTAAAAAGCCGCCTTTTTCAAGCCGGTTTAAATGCTCTAACGCGAGGCGATGAGTGATGCCATATAACCAACGAACAATACTTGGTGTAACGATAGAAAACCGTATCGCAATAAGCACCGAAAGCTTGGTTCGATTAACGCCTTTTTGATGATTGTTTACGCCTTCAAAGTAGCGCATATTGATACCGAAGTAGCGAGGGTAGTGAATATGTAATTGATTATTTGCTTCTAAACTTTTTGATTGTTGCTGAGTCATTTCTTGAAATCTTTTAGGTGAGTTAATTTGTAAAATTAACTAGCGCCGCAACACACACATTACCGTTATTCGATGATTTAACCTCCGTTTTTCATTCCGAGATGCTTTAACAGCATGCACGTAATGGATGTCGCGATAATAATCGCAACAAAAAGCAGCTTTCAGCTGATGGCCTCTCAACTTCGTTGCTCAACCATAGGGTCTAAAACGCCCGCCAGCTCTGATGTTGCTCCGCAACGAGCTGACTCAACGCGCTATCGCGCTAGCGTTTGAGACCCTGCGCGAATGCACCGAGCTACGCTCTGTACTAACCGCCATCCTGCCGCATATGACAAGGCTGTGAGTGCCTCACTATTCGCCTTTTTCATTCGCTGTCATTTTTTACAAAAATGGGGGGTTCTCTCTCAATTTGTGCCAAATTTCAATCGAATTTCGCTGAGGCGAAACATTATCGCGGTTAGTACAGACCAGCTGTACATTCGCGCTTTCTCCATGTGTTTACGGCTTCGCCTACAACACATTACGCGCTTGTTGGTCTCATTCTGAGACGCTTTTTTTGCAGTTTCTCGTGCCGAGAAATGCGTTTTGACCCCCTGTCTTTCAGACAAAAAACGTCTCTAAATTAAGCCAGGAGCGTAATTTTTTAGCAATAAAAAGATAAAGTTTGTACTAAATAATGGGAAAAGTAGGGGGGTAATCAGTGCTAAATTCAAACTGTTTGTTGCTGAGCTTCGCAGTCAAACGAGTTTGTTTTTTATCATGAAATCATTAATGTTTCAAATAACATTAATTAAATTAATAGGCCCACTAAAATGAAAAGAAAATTAGACGTAATAGCGGTAAATCACAAAAACCCAGCTACAGGGTTACCGATACGTAATGCTGAGTACGGTAATACTGTCGACGTTGCAGGTAATCCATATGGGACTGACTTCAGTGACAGTTTATGGCAAGAAACAACTCATAATGACTCGGTTTACGGTACCGTTTTTGATGATTTTAATATTTATGATGATAGTTTCAGTGGCTTTTAATGCCAATAAAATTTGGCAAAAACGTATATTAATTGCTTATGTAATAACTTCGCTTGCAGTGATTACCCCACTCGCATATCAATACTTTGAAACACTGAATTTTGTATGGCTGGTTGCAATCAGCGTCTACTACGTTAAGGCTGGTATTGGTATAGAGCTGTATTTTAAAACTCGTATTGACGGCCAACAGAGTGTTCGTGAAATGCTCAAATGTGTTTTGTTTCGATTTTTTTAAAACTTTTTATTTGTCCTAAAGCAAAGCGCCCTGATTTAATCAGGGCGCTTTTTTTTGTTATTATGAATGAAGCTACAATCTTTAATGCGGGACTTCATCACTTTAACTACCTCAATGAATTTATATCTTAGAAAGCCAGTCACAATATGGATAGCCTACTTGCAAATAACTTGGTAAATTAGGAGTCTATAACTACTTTGCCTTTTTTGTTTAAAAAGCAAACTCACACGGAACATTGTGCCAACATGACTCAAATTACTCTCCAACAATTAGAATCTTTCCTATGGGAAACTGCCGATATTTTACGTGGCAACATGGATGCTTCAGAATTTAAAGATTACATATTCGGGATGATGTTTTTAAAACGCCTTTCAGACTCGTTCGATGAAGCACAAGAAACCGTAATCCAGCATTATTTATCAACCGGTAAAACAGAGGCACAGGCAAAAAAGCTATCACAAGATGAAGATGAATACGACAGCACTTTTTATATCCCTGAAAACGCCCGTTGGAGTGTTTTAAAAGATTTAAAGCACGACATAGGTGCAACGCTTAATAAAGCGACAGAAGCGATTGAAGAGCACAACAGCTCGCTTGAGGGCGTGTTAGTGAGTATCGATTTCAATATAAAAAATAAACTGTCTGATGCCAAACTACGTGACTTGCTTTCTCATTTTAGTAAGCACCGTTTACGTAACAGTGATTTTGAACGCCCTGATTTACTAGGTACGGCTTACGAATACTTAATTAAAATGTTTGCTGATTCGTCTGGCAAAAAAGGGGGCGAATTTTATACCCCAAGTGAGGTGGTACAGCTGCTTGTATCACTACTAGAGCCGCAAGCGGGTATGCGTGTATACGACCCTACCGCAGGCTCTGGCGGTATGTTGGTGCAAACACGTAATTATTTAGCGTCTCACGGTCAAAACCCATCAAATTTATCGCTTGCTGGGCAAGAGATGAATCTAAATACATGGGCTATTTGTAAAATGAATATGTTTTTACATGGCGTATTTAGTGCTGATATTCGTAAAGGCGATACTCTACGAGACCCACAGCATACCGAGCACGGTCAACTCATGACCTTTGACCGCGTTATTGCAAACCCACCATTTAGTTTAAAAAAATGGGGTAAAGAAGAATGTGATAACGACGGCTACGGGCGCTTTCCATATGGTACACCACCAAAAGACGCGGGCGATTTAGCGTTTGTACAACACATGATTGCCTCATTAAACGATGAAGGCATGGCAGGCATAGTCATGCCGCATGGTGTGTTATTCCGTGGCTCAAGTGAAAAAGCAGTTCGCCAAGGCATACTAGAAGACGACTTATTAGAAGCCGTTGTTGGCCTACCTTCTGGCTTATTTTACGGCACGGGCATACCTGCTTGTTTATTAATTATTAATAAAAACAAAGCGGCGATACGTAAAAACAAAGTGTTATTCATTAATTCAGAATTAGAATTTGAAGAAGGTAAAAATCAAAACAAACTACGCCCACAAGACATTGAAAAAATTATAGCTACATTTCATGATTATCAAGACATAAAACGTTACTCCAAAGTAGTCGATATTAGCGAGATTAAAGAAAACGACTTTAACTTAAACATTAGGCGCTATGCAGACACCTCACCACCACCTGAGATTTTTGATGTTCGCGCCATACTGCACGGCGGCATTCCTGTACGCGAAGTTGAAAGCGAATACATTCGAGAAGAAATACTAAAAGACTTTGACGTATTAATGGTATTCGATAAGCGCGATGAAAACTACTTTGTATTTAAACCACAGATTACCTCTAAAGAGCAAATTAGATCTTTTATTAATGAGAATATTGGTGGTGATGTTGAAGCGGCCGTAATTACACAACTAGAACGTTGGTGGGATAAATACCAGTTATCGTTACATGAGCTTGATGAGCAAGTGACAAGTGCAGAAGTTAAAATGAAAAGCTACCTAAAGGAATTAGGTTATGAGTAAAGTTATTCCAAATGATTGGTCTAGGGCTAAACTTGGTGATTATATTGGTGTTCAAGGCGGCAATGCTTTTAAAAGTGAATATTTCTCTGATAATGGTGTTCCAATTATACGAATATCTAATATCAAAAAAGACGGCAGTGTAAACCTAAAAGGTGCAGTTTATTTTGAAAAAGACTCTAATTTAGCAAAATTCAAAGCTATTAAGGGCGATATATTAATAGCTATGTCTGGTGCAACTACCGGAAAGGTTGGAAGATATAAGTCTGATGTCTTTTCTTATATTAATCAGCGTGTAGGTCGTTTTTTTCTTAAAAAGACTAACGAAGGCTGTATTGACTTTATACATCAAATCACCTCAGAAGATGAGTTTACCAACTCTGTTTTAATCGATGCTGTAGGTGGGGCTCAACCAAATATAAGCAACCAACAGATAGAATCTATCTTAGTAAATTTCCCTCCACTTTATGAACAACAAAAAATAGCCAAAATCCTCACTTCTGTTGATGAAGTGATTGAAAAAACACAAGCGCAAATAGATAAGTTAAAAGATCTAAAAACAGGCATGATGCAAGAGTTGCTCACCAACGGCATCGGACACACCGAATTTAAAGACTCCCCTGTTGGCAGAATCCCTGCTGAGTGGGATGTTGTAACGCTTGGAGATATCACTGTTGAAAGTGCTTTTGGCCCAAGATTTTCATCTGACGAATATGCTAGTAATGGTAACTTTGGTTGCATTAGAACAACTGATATGGATGACAGTTGGGATATTAATTATTCGACAGCCCCTCTAGCACGTTTGTGTTATGAAGAGTTCAAAAAGCATATACTTGTAGATGATGATTTACTCGTTACTCGCTCTGGCACATGTGGGTTAGTTGATGTTTTTCGTGAGCAACCTATACCTATGATTGCAGCCGCCTTTCTTATTCGTTTCCGATTAAATGAAAGTATGAACCCTTTTTTTGTTAAGTATCTAATGATGTCTGCGACTATTCAAGAAAAGGTCCAACTGCTAGCCTCCGGTGGTGTTCAACAAAACTTGTCTGCTACAAGCCTTAAAACTCTAAAAATACCGAAACCCAGCATCAAGGAACAAAAAAAAATAATTAAAGTTATCGAATCAATTAATAATCGTTTAGCTGATACGAAAAAGAAATTATCACTCAATATAAAATTGAAAAAAGCCCTAATGCAAGATTTACTCACTGGCAAAGTACGCGTCAAAGTAGATAGTGAGTAGCAATAAAACAGTCAAGGACGACAAGTAATGAAAACCAATGATATCAAGCAACTTAAAGATAATGGCATTGTGTTAGATCAGTTTCATGAAGATTTAAAAAACACGGCGGATGAAAATAATAAAGTTAAAATGACCGACTTTAAATCTCCGTCTTTTTACTTACCACCTATTAGTAAAGTATATGCACTTTTAGGTTTTATCACGAATCAAAAACAGCTAATCGACTTGTTAGAAAGCACCTACGACACGCAACTAAATGTATCGCGTACTAATAAATATGCCTTTTTTAAGCAAGGCGTTGGCTTAAGAACAGTTAGCAAAATAATTGGCTGGCTTAAAGTTATCCCGTTTCCTTTTGAGCAATTGGCTAATAAAAAAGTGATGGTTAAAGTTAATCGTGCAATCAAAACGGGGTCTAATGCCGCCAGCTGGTTTGCTGGAGTAAATAGCTTTCAAGTTGGCTTTAAACGCTCTGGCCAAACAGATCATGAATTTACCTTATTGTTTAATTTTATTGAACAACGTTGTAATACTGAAGTGGCTTTTTTATTGGATATTAAAAAAGAAGTTAAAGCGGGTAAGTTGTCATCTAGTGATATTGTTACGGCATGGAAAGCACAATATCCGCTATGGGAAAATAACCCATATATCCCCTCAAATGTTATTGAAGACTTTGTTGAAATATTGGTTCTCCATCAGCAAGGGAGTAAATTAAATGAGGAGCAAACTTTATCTTTCATCAAAAGCTACATTTATCTGCATTTTGATTTTTTTCTAGAAGCTATAACCCATTACGAAGTTGGTTGCCGCATATATTACGGCAAGAACAAAGACAGAATAGAAAATGAGCTCGGCATGATCACTAAGGCTATTTATGCTTATGCTACACAAGATGAAGTAAAAAGCTGCTTTGCTGGGTTATTAAAAGAGTTTAAGGATTTTTTATCTGAAACTATAGAAAAGACAGGCTACAGGAAGTTAGCAACTTTTATTGAACTTGAAGGCAGTGAAAACAACGATTTTGGCGAGTCAGTTGAAGATAAGCAGTATAACCAACTTAAAGATTGGCGAAATGGCGTGAACCTACCTAGCAATAAAAAGTTAATGGCATTTTTGAACAACCTAGATGAATTTGCCAGCGCCTCAAGTGGCTATGTCACATTCGATATGTGCAAAGTAACAATGGGTGTAGATAAGTTGGTAAATGAGCTTTTACTGCAAACCCAAAAAGAAAACTGTAACCAAGCATCCGTTGAGCTAATAATAAAAAAGGTGCTTGCTAATGTCCCTAGTTATTACAAAACTAACTTAAGGGCTAGGCTTGAAAACAATAGCCAGCAACATGTTTGATTGGTCAAATTGTTGTTCGCTCATATATTCAAGGAAATGAGCTAAACGCTAATAGTTGCAACACCTTCAGAATTAGTGAGTTTGATGGCTTCTCGGAAAATGTGACATTTAAATTTGATCACTATAAAAGTAATAAGAGCTAACAATGCCATCATGCATAGATAGCTAAAGCTACCGAACAAATTCTCGCGGCTAGATTTTGTACCTTTAATGTTAGCGCTAGCATATGGCAGCGGATAGAACGGTTAGCATACCGGAAACCGATAAGGAATATAGATGGCAACTGTAAGAGGCATGTTTCAGTCGGTATTTAGATTAATTGGGGTAGTATCAGCCTATTTTTTAGATACTGAGATTAAAAGTCTATTCTTCCATTTCTGTAAATGGATATTGGCACCAATAGGTGTAATGGTAATTATTGCATTGGTTTGGTTCTCTATCATGCAAGGTAACGAGCGTTCGTATTGCTTCAAGCATGGTATTAGTAAAGAAAATTGTGACCGTTTTATAAAAGACGGATATTAGTGTGTTACAAATACACATTACATTTTAGAGGTAGCAATGAGTTTTATATGTGCAGATTGCATTAATATTGAATCAATAAAAGTAGAAATCAGTAAAAAAACTGCTCATGACTTATGTTTCTATTGTGGTGATGAAAAAAAGTATATTGCTAGTAAAGAAGCTATTTTCGACCTTTTCGAATCTCGATTTATGGAATCTGTTATACCATTGTCTGAATGTAGTCCTATGGAAGTGGCTATGTTTTATCACGGAAATGATAGTTTGTGCGTATCAGAGATTTGGGAGATGATAGACAATTTAGAAGTTGGCTCTGAACAATTACGAGATGATTTGACTGATCATATTATTGGGTCACTAAATACTGATGAAAATTTATTTGTCTACAATGATGGTACTCTCGAGCATAATGTTTATGAATCTAAATGGGCTGAATTTATAAAGTCTATTTCTTATAACCATAGGTTTTTTAATGATTCAGCAAAAGAGTTTTTGAATTCTTTATTTTCAATTATTCAAGAGAATGGCGTTATTATTGATGAAGTCATTCAAGAAATTAATCAAGATACCTCAATGTTTAGGGCAAGAGTTGCAAACTCGGCAAATGAAAGAGCTGAGATTTTCAGTGACCCAGCAAACCAACTTGGTCCAGTCCCACAAATATTAGCTACTGATCAACGAATGACACCTACTGGTATTTCAGCATTTTATGCTTCAAGTGACCGAAAGACATGCTTTAGCGAGGTTCGTGCTATAACTGGTGATAGCGTTATGTCGGCGGAGTTTAGGACAACAGATACTTTGAGGTTATTAGATTTAAGAAAATTAACAGAAATAAGTAAAATGCAGTTTTGTCCACTTGAAGCTGATTTTGTAGATAACTCTCATAAATCACAATTCATCAAACAATTAATATTCTTACTATCCAAGCCAGCATCTAAAAGAGGGACATCCACCTATCTTGAAACGCAAATTATATTTGAGTATTTACGCGTTAACTTTGGTGCTGATATACATGGTCTAGTTTTTAGCTCAGTGCAAACAGGAATGGAGGGGCTTAATGTTGTTTTATTTCCAGAACACTCTGAAGTACAGCCTTTTTATTATAACTCTCAAAAAGTAAGTGAGTGTAATGAACACCATAATAGTGAATATGAGTATTATCATTATACAGTGACGACTTCTGGTGATACGCCTAAGTCACAAACTAATAAAATGCTAAAGTTTGTAGAGGGTTCAATAAAGTTACATTACATAAAAGCTGTAAAAACAGAGGCAAGAGAATTTGATCTAGAAGTCACGCTAAAGTCGAAATAAAATTCCATACAAGGCATTTGAACACAACTAAAACTGTTGATTAGATTTCGCTCCATTACGCATAATAACCCGCGATTTCAGTCCGCTTATGACACATATATAACTGTCAGATTTGATAATTCCTATTAATCAAACCTGACACCTCAAGTTAAGACTTATTTTGCCAAGCTAAACAAAGTCTAAATAACTTTATTCATCATCTAGCTGTTCTTGCCAGTTTTCTGGGCGTTCGTCCTCACCGCGACTTTGCCAATAGGCATCGTTTTCAGGGTTAAGTTGGTCAGCGCGGTTGTCGATATCATGTTGAGACATAATTATATTACTCCGTTATTTTTGTTTTTTGCTGCCGCTCGTTGTGCTTTTGCTGCAAAGCTGCCTTTTTCAATAATTCCACCATTCGCTTTTGCTTCTTGGCGTTGAATTCTGCGGGCTGCGTCAGTTGTCATTGGGGTTTTATTGGTGCTCATGTGCACACTCCTTATATAGTTAATGATTATTAACAGAAGCCTCTGCTAACGAAACGGATTATGCATTGAATAATAAGCGCTGGGATGGGGGGGAAACCGTCCAAAATGATTTTTTATTAAAATAGCTATTAATTTTTATAAGTAGCTTTAATATAAGGGGATATTAGCTATATCGAATTTTATAAGTATTTATAACGAGTAAACGCACTGGGGAAAGTATGAATCAGGATGAATTAAACAGGGTAGAGCTTCCGGCAATAGCGCAGTTACAGCAACTGGGTTGGAAGTACATTAATGGATTAAACCTTTCTCCAGAGGCGGGGGTTAGGCCTTATAACCGTGATGTTGTACTTGTAGGGCTATTAAACGCGGCCATTAAGCGCATCAATCCGTGGATAAGCGATGAGAACTTAAAAAAAGTATCGCGTGAAGTTACTCACCCTTTTTTTGCTGGCTTAATGGAATATAACCATGCCTTTTACAAAACGTTAGTTAACTACCAATCAGTAGAGCAAGATTTAGGTAAAGGCCGTAAAGGACAAACCGTTAAAATTATTGATTTTGATAATATAGATAACAACGAGTTTATTTGTACTAATCAGTTTAAGGTTGAGGGTGTTAACCAAAATATAATCCCAGATATTGTGTGTTTTGTTAATGGTATTCCACTTGCAGTTATTGAGTGTAAATCACCTTATATAACAAGCCCTATGAGCGATGGGATTAACCAGTTAAGACGCTATGCTAACTTACGTCATCCAAATGATGACGAAGGTGCTGAAAAGTTATTTTGGTATAACCAACTTATGGTTTCTACCTGCCGAGACCAAGCTAAAGTAGGCACTATTAGCTCAAGCTCTCAACACTACGGTGACTGGAAAGATGCTTACCCGTTTACAGATAAAGAGCTTATTGTAGAAAATGGCACTGAAGGCGTTACAGCACAGCAGCGTTTATTAGCCGGCATGTTTAACAGAGAAGGCTTTTTAGACCTATTACAAAACTTTGTTATTTACGAAACAGTTGATGGCCGATTAATTAAAAAAGTAGCACGTTATCAGCAATACAGAGCTGTAAATAAGGTAATAGAGCGTCTTAAAAATGGCGAAACCCGTAGAGATAAATCGGGCGTAGTTTGGCATACGCAAGGCTCTGGTAAATCACTTACAATGGTTATGCTTGCGGTTAAAATGCGAAGAGACGCAGAGCTTCAGCAATATAAGCTTGTATTTGTTACTGATCGCACTCAATTAGACGAGCAGCTTTCATCTACGTTTAGAGACGCGCAAGGTGAAACGGTTTATAACGCTTCGTCTGTTACTAAATTAAGAGAGCTATTGAAAAAAGATTCATCTGATTTAGTAACTGCAATGGTACAAAAATTTCAGGAAGCTGAAAAAGAAGCTGCTAATGGCGACCCCGATAAAACATTTACAGATTTAAATACCAGCGAAAAAATTATTGTACTTGCCGATGAAGCGCACCGTACACAATTTGGTGGGCTAGCAATGGTAATTAATGCTGCTTTACCTAATGCACCTAAAATTGGCTTTACGGGAACACCCCTACTTAAAACTCAAAAAATGGGTCAAGCTTTTGGTGGGTATATTGACCAATATAAAATTAATGAAGCGGTTGAAGATGGCGCTACAGTAAGAATACTTTACGAAGGCAGAGAGGTAATTACTGATGTGTCGGGTAAGTCTCTCGATAAGCTTTTTGAAGAGTACTTTGGTGACTACACTAAAGAAGAACAACGCGAAATTAAGAAGAAATATGGTGTTGAGCGAGCTGTACGTGAAGCCCCTGCACGTATTCGATGGGTATGTATAGATTTACTAAAACATTACCGCGAGCATATCCAACCAGATGGCTTTAAAGCCATGATAGTAACCGGTAGCCGCCATGCCGCTGCGCTTTATAAAAAAACGTTAGATGAGTTAGGTGCTCCACCATCAGAAGTGATTATTTCAGGCGATCATAATGATGAAACTTACATATCGCAGTACACCGATAAAGTTAAACAAAAAAAAGCGATTGATAACTTTCCCAAGCCATTAAATGAAAACTCGACTGCGTTTTTAATTGTTAAAGACATGCTGTTAACGGGCTTTGACGCGCCAATTGCGCAAGTTATGTATATTGACCGCAAGCTACAAGACCATACTTTAATGCAGGCTATAGCGCGTGTTAACAGAACATATAAAGGCAAAACCTGTGGTTTTGTAGTTGATTACTATGGGCTTTCGCAGCATTTAACCGATGCGCTGGATATGTTTACCAGCGATGATGTAAACGGTACTTTTCAGTCATTAAAAGATGAAATTCCAAAGTTAAAAGCGGCCCATACTGTTGCTATGAGCTTTTTTAAAGGGGTACTTGTAAATGGCAAACCAAGTACTGACGTTGACGACTATGTACTGGTTTTAAAAGACGAAACAATAAGATCGCAGTTTGAAATGGCGTTTAAGCGTTTTGCTAAGCAGATGAACGTTATTTTACCCGATAAGGCAGCGTCTCCTTTTATTAAAGATTTAACCTTTTTAGGCAAAGTGCTGAATGCAGCAAGGGTACGCTACCGTGAGGAAGGACTCGATTTATCGGGCGTTGGCGAAAAGGTAAGGCAGCTAGTTGATGAGCACATTATTAGCACCGGTGTTGACCCTAAAATCCCCCCTGTGGATTTATTAGCTGCTAACTTTAAAGATAAACTTAAAGAAGTTAAATCAACCGAGTCAAAAGCTTCTGAGGTTGAAAGTGCCATTAAGCACCACATTACCGTAAACCTTGAAGAAGACCCTGAATACTATAAATCACTAAGCTTAAGGCTAAGAGATATTATTGTGAAAAATGCTGGCAACTGGGAACGCCAGTTAGAGCTGCTACTTGATATGGTTGATAACATTGAGAGCGAGCACCAAAAAGCAGCTCAGGATATTGGTTTATCAGAAACAGAATACGCTTTTTATAATATTTTAACCGCTGAAGTATCGCAGGTAGCAGAGAGTAAAGGTGGCTATGTTATTGATGAAACTGTGATGGAAGAAGTAAAAGCGACAACACAAAAATTGGTTAATACCTTTGATGAAGCGACTAAAATCGTTGATTTTTTCAATAAGCAGGATGAAGTAAAGCGAATGAAAAAAGAGATTAAACGCGCCATTATCGATCAATCATTCGGTGAGCCAAGTTTGGTTAAAGTAGTACAGGAGCGCTTTATGGAACTTGGAAAAACTAAGTTTGATAAGCGATAGTTTAGTTTTTAGTTATTAAGGATAATTTATATGTGGGCAGTAATTAAAGTAAGTAAAAGTGCGCTGTTTGAGATGATCATGGCTGCTTTTGAGGCTTATGCTGTAAAGCATGATGGTAAAGATATGGTTGCAATAGAAGTTCATGCTCAAGTTTGGGGAAAGATTAATAAAACACACCCGTTTAAGTGTTCTATAGAGCATGTTTCTGTTGATACTTCAGCAATACAAGAACGCGGAAGTGTGGAGCCAAACCCTTTGACATTGGAAATCAAAAAAGACATTGCTAGTGTTTTTGGTATGGGATATGAACATATAGGTACTTTTCATAGTCATCCATACTTAAAACACTGTGAAGTTGCTAACACCAACGAAATTAGAAAAAATAAGTTTTATAACTTCAGCAAAGGCGATCATGAGTGTGAGTTTGACGAGCCAACGATGAAAGTAGGTAATAAAAACTATTCCGTAGCTCTTGTCATGACTATTCATGCAGCAGAAAAATCTGATGACAGAAAAGACGGTCCTATAGATATAAATTTATTCGAATTTTCTTTAGGGAATGTAAAACTGTGGCTCAAGGCGCAAGTTTATCAACACATAGATACAGATAATTTGACGCATGAAGATAAATTAGCTTTTAATATGTATGGGCTAGATGTCGATGATCATATAGAAATAGAAAGTACTTTACCTATTCCAGTTGAAACACAATTAGATTGTGAGTTTCTAGAATGTTACGACTTCATATTAGAGGGATTTGGTCGATTAGATATAAGCTCTAAATTTTCTAAATATAGAAACAAAAAAATATCTGAAAAAAGGTTGTTACATAGTGAATAACAATGACTAAAGAGTTTATTGAATTTGATGATTTAATCGTTGAAATAAAAAGAAGTAATCGGGTTAAATCTGCAACTATTACAGTTGAAGAAAGCAGTGTATTAGTTGTAGTTCCTCGCTTATTAGAGTTAGAGCGTATAAAGAAATTACTTAAAAATAAAAGGCAGTGGATAAAAGAAAAAATAGCCCTCCACCATGAAGCTCAGCCTAAGAGCAATAAAGAGTTTGTTTCTGGCGAGTGTTTTTCATACCTTGGACGTAATTATCGATTAAAGGTAAATCAAGGCTATTACAAACCGGCTAAATTAATCAATGGCCGTTTCTGCGTGACCTTATTTGCAGGTACTGATAATGCTGATTTAATCAAAGATTCATTACTTGCTTGGTACGAAAAGCATGCTGATATTAAGTTTAACGAAAAAGTTAAACGTTACGCCGAGATAATGAATGTTAAGTTTAACTCTGTGAGTATAAAAAACTATAAGAGCCGCTGGGGAAGCTGTAGCGTTGAAGGTGATATTACCTTCAACTGGAAAGTAGTAATGGCTCCTAACCGGATCGTGGACTACGTAGTGGTGCATGAGCTTTGTCATTTAATACACCATGACCACTCTCCAAAGTTTTGGTGCGAAGTTGAGCGTTTTATGCCTGATTATTTAGAGTGCAAAGAGTGGTTGAAGCACAATGGGGCAAAGTTAGAGCTTTGACTTGTTGAAGTGGGATGACGCATAAGCACTACTCGAATATTTGCAAAGGTCAGTTTTTGAGGTTGGGTTTGCAGTTTTTAATATTAAAAGAAGAAAGTGGTGAGTCCCTTTGAATTTAATAGGTGGTGAACTTTATGATTTTAAATCACCAATTTTAGGCCTTGAGAGCTATCAATGAACTAGGTATTCAAGAAAAAAGGCTTTTACGACGCTTTAAAGGCACTCGCAGTAAAATACGACTTTGACTATCCGGAAGATAAGCTTATTGAACTCGCCCAAGCGGTAAAAGTTATCGTAGTCGACAAGGTGAGACTTGTAGATTGGAACCACAGAGACGATATTAAATAATCACTTAAAGTAGAGCTGATTTTAGTATTAGCTAAATTTAAATACCCACCAATCAGCCGCAATGAAGTGTACAAAGAAATATTTGAGCAAGCGCAGAGTTTTAAAGCGAATAAAGAGACGTAGAGCTTTATAACAGAAAGGAAAGTACTTTATGGCTAAGGCTGATTTTTAGTATTAAATTTTGTACCACGTAGTGTAAGAGCTGTGGAGATAAGTAATGTTGGAAAAAATAAAACCTTGGGTTTGCTCTTTTAGCGGCTGTGATGGTGGTAATCCCGAAGCTGATATTTGGCTGTGTGGTATAGAGTGGGGCTTAAAGCCAGCTGCTGCTAATGAATATTACGAACAACAGAAGTTACAGATGCAAGCAGGAGCTATACCTGTTAAAAAAACAGACTTTGACTGGAAAGATAGTATTAGTTACTCCTATGGAGTGAGGTTTGCTAAGCTTTATCAGGTTATCCAACAGCAGCCTATGGAGTCTTATCGTAATGTAGCGCAGTTATCAGGTAAGGAGTTGTTTAAGCTTAATTTATATCCTATCGCATTTAATTCTACTGCTGATGATTTATGGCATCAACATGGCTTTGATACAGTAACGGGGTTCGCTAGTAAGTACCTTTTTAATAGTTGGTGTTTTTTTAATCGATTCTCGTTTTATGTTGATCTTCGTAAACAGTACCAGCCAAAACTAATTATCTGCACAGGGGTAAATTACTTAAAAGATTTCTTAATGTTTTTTGCCGGTGCTGATGGTGTTCACTCGATTAAAAGTGAAATTATCACAGTAGATACAGGAGAAAAGCGTACTTTATATTGGAGCAAAATAGGTAAGAGTTTGCTAATTGTCGTGCCTTTTTTTAGTGGCCGTTGGGGTTTAAATAGTGATGATCTGCTGCATGCCTTTGGCAACAGAATTACGCAACTACAACATGAAACGGAAGAGTCTTAGTTCCTGTTTTTTAGATTTTTTAAAATATCGACATAGAGCTTCTATTTAAACCTCTTATATATTTCAGGTGTTTTCAATAATGAAGTGATTGTACGGAGCATTAACGCTGTTTTGATATTATCGAAGATCACTTGTTTGTGCAAAAGAATGTACTTTGAAAAAAGTATTTAGCCAATTTATTTAAATTAGTCTGATATTTAAAGATTATATTTCGTTTGAATGGAGTACTATTTTTAGCAAGTTTAAAAACAAATCTAAATTAAAGGGAACACAATGTTTAAGATTGACCGCTCGTCAAACAGTATTACACTGATAAAAAATAAAAGTTTTAAAGAGCTTGGCTTTACTGAGAGAAACCATTTACAAGAGTGGTTGGCAAATCATCCAAGTGCATTTGGTGAAGAGCTATTAATTATTCAAAAAGAGTTTGCCGGATTTGAAGATACCCGAGAACGTTTAGATTTATTGGCGCTGGACAAAGGTGGTAACTTAGTAATTATTGAGAATAAATTAGATGATAGTGGGCGTGATGTTGTGTGGCAGGCTATGAAATATGCTGCTTATTGCTCTACGTTAACAACAATACAAATTGTTTCTATCTTTAAAGATTATTTGAAAAGTGAAGGTGTGGATGCAGATGATGCTTCTAAGGTTATTTATGAGTTCTTGGATGAAAGTGAGGAATCAGAGGTAATTCTAAATGAAGGAATAAAGCAGCGAGTTATTTTAGTTGCAGCCAATTTTAGAAAGGAAGTGACGAGCACTGTTTTGTGGTTTAGAGAGCATAACTTAGATATAACATGCATTGAAGTTAAACCATATCAGCTTGGGGAGGAATTAGCGCTTAGTGTAAATAAAATAATTCCACTAAAAGAGACTGAAGATTATTTAATTTCTATGAGGGAAAAAGCCGAAAGTCAGGTGAAAGCAAAACAAAATGGTAACCGGCATACTAAAAGAATATCATTTTGGAATAAGCTCATGCCGCAACTTTTGGAGCAAAACTCTGAATCGTTTGTTAATATAAAAATACAGCCAAAGTCCTTAATAAACTCACGTTCTTTAGTTACTGGCCATAAGTTACAGCTAAATTTTAGCCGGGATCATGTAGCTGTAAGGCTTTTAATTAAGTTTAATGATTTTAAGACACAAGAAAAAGCATATGATCAATTATTTTTAAATAGGCAAAATATTGAAACTAGATTAGATTCTGACCTCCACTGGGTTGTTGGAAAAGATAATAGAGCGGCCGTTATTCAAGCTAAATATGAATGTGATGGATATGATGAGGAAAATTGGGATGATTATTGCCAATGGCTAATTAAAAAAGTAATTGCTTTCGAAACGGTTTTTACTCCAGAGCTATTTTCGAGCAAATAAGAAAAAGGTAAGTGTAGGTTAAAAATTATTACCGAACTAAATGAAGTCATTAAAATATGAAATTGACACAATTAGTAAAAAAGCAGCTAGGATGTTGAGCAAGCTCAGAATGAACATTACCCTAGAGGTAGTTTGTTTATTGACGGAATACTGCCAACTAACAACCTCGTAGTTATTTACTTGAGAAGTAGCTAAATATATCAATGAATTCACATCGCCATTTATCAATTTTAGAGCTTGTGCCAGTAGCGCCAAGCTCACTCTCGACTCAACAGCTACAGCAAAAACTGACTGAACGGGGCTTTGACCTTTCAACCCGCATGCTCCAACGTGATCTTCAATCACTCTATCAGCAAGGCTGCTTCGGTCTTGAAAAAGACACGCGTAGTAAACCATATGGCTGGTCTATCAATGCGCAGTGGCGTGGTGGTAATGCAAAAGTAATGAGCAGCGAAGTGGCTGAGCACTATTTATTGTTGGAGCAGTTACTACCGCAATCTGTCTCCAGTGATATTAAACAGTCCGTTAATATTAAAGCTGAGCAGGCTCTTAAACGTTTTAATGGCCATGTGCCTGATTGGCTTGCAACCCTGGCAAAGCCCTCCTTAAAAGTGAATATTGATACTCAGTTAGTGGCGCAAATTGAGCATGCGATTAAGCACAATCGTGCTGTGAGCGCTGAGCTTTATAGAGTGCTTTACGATGAGGCGCATTGGTTAAAGTTTGCTGAATTGAGTTTTTACAACTTAGTTGAGCAAGGCGGCGTTTTAATGGCCCAGTTTATGGTGGGGACGCTTCACGATAAGTGTTACCAGATGCCGGTTTACCGCATCCGCAATGTACACATTTTGCAAAAAACACGACGTGAGCCAAGCACTGAGCAGTTAAAGTCGTTACGCAGTGCTATTAATAAAGGTATGTCGCAAGAAGCGATTGAGTTAGTTGTGAAAGTGCACAGCCACTCGGCGGTTAATCAAGGGTTTATTGAGCTTGGCGAGCTGACTGACAAGCAACAGATTGACGATAAAAACGTATTACTTACATACCAGACTATTGATACCGAACAACTAAGCGATGAACTATTTAAATGTGCTCATTGGCTTGAAGTCATACAACCTGAGCGCATCAGGAAAAGAATCACCACAAAGCTTAAAGCGGCTGCTAGTAATTATCAATAACTCTAATTTAGGTGCGTCAATTTTTGACGCACCGGTTTGTTATGCTTCTTTTAAAAATAAAGGAGTGGTTATGTTTCAATTAATTGAGCAGCAAGATGGTTTATCTATTGGTGTATTTGGCATTGGAGGTTGTGGCTGTAATACGCTTAACAGTATTTTTGAACAGCGTGAGTCTGATCAGGCGCACTTGTACAGCGTTAATACCGACAAAGTGGTGCTTGAGCATACACAAAGTGATGAAGCTGTGCTTATAGGGGCTGAGTTAACTCATGGTTACGGTGCAGGAGCCGACCCAAAAGTTGGGCTGCAAGCCGCGGAAGAAAGTAAAGAGCAGCTTTTAACGCTTATTAATGGCTGCGATATAATTCTGTGTGCAACAGGGTTGGGTGGTGGTACTGGGACTGGCGCTAGCCCTTATATTGCACAACTTGCTAGTGAGCAAGGTAAGCCCATTATATTTGTTGCTACATTGCCATTTAGTAGTGAAGGGCAGTTTAGAAGCAATATAGCGCAAGCAGGTTTAAATGAGCTTAAAGAGCATGCTAATGCTGTTATTACTCTCCCAAACGATCAACTTATTGAAGTGCTAGGTAATGATATTGGCTTATTTGACGCCTTTAAGCATAGTAACCAAATACTCCACTCACTGATAAAATCACTCATCGATATGCTTTGCTATCAAGGCTTAATAAACGTTGATTTAAATGACTTTGCTAAAATTATGGATTGCCAGGGAGATGCTGTACTAGGGGTTGGTAAATGCAATGAAGAAAGCGAACTCACTGAGGCGCTTGATGGTGCACTCAATAATCCACTTGTTAACCAGGTGGATATGTCATCAAGTACCGGTGTAATTATACAGGTAAACTGTAAGGAAGAGATTTCACTAGGTAGTTATAACCTCATTACCGATACCGTACGCCAACAGGTTAGCCCAAATGCGTTGGTTATTTGTGGAGTCTCTAAAATTGAAAACTTAGCCAGCAATTATGAATTATTGATTATAGCGACAGGTGCAAGCGCTAAGATGATTGTTGAACCTTTTAATAAAGCGCCTAGTAGCGAAACCGAACAATCGCCAGCTGCGAGAGGCAAACCTCAACCCTCTGATATTTTTGACATCCCCGCGTTTATACGTAATCAAGCACCAGCTCCTTGTGAAAAATAACTATTATTATATAGCTTAAAGGGTTGTTAGTTATTGCTTTCAGAGTCTGAATACATTTTTCAGTGAGATAAACCTATGAATGTATATTTAGATGATGAAAGAGAAACACCAGCCGGTTGGTTACGAGCCTATTGGCCTGATGAAGTGGTTGCACTTTTGCAGAGCGGCAAAGTAAAACAGCTCAGCCTTGATCATGATTTAGGAAATGATAATAAAGGCACTGGCTATGACGTTTTACTTTGGATTGAGCGGGCAGTGTTTATTGATGGCTTTGTACCACCAACAATAGCCGTTCATTCAGCCAATAGCTCAGCACGAATTAAAATGGAATGCGCAATTGCACAAATTAATTTACTGGCTAGGCATCAATACTGAATGACACTACAAATAAGTCAAGCTCCAAAGTAGTCGTCACTAAGCCAAAAGCATCTGATATTTTTGATATTCCTGCTTTTATAAGAAATCAATCCACACCACCCAGTAAAAACTCTTTATAGGTTTGTAAATAACGACAACGCTGTATAGCAATATGTAAGCGCTACTCTAATATTTGCAAAGGACGGCGTTTTTTAAGCTTTTGGGTTTGCTGAACTATATTACCCAAGATAGTTGAATAAGCACTTACTGTGCTTTTGACTTTGGCGATGAATTTATTTGAATTATCTAATTTTAAAAATGATTTTTTAGTCGTTTTGTTTTTTAACTTAGCCTGTATTTTTACTTCTGTAAGTATTTCCTTCTCAAATAGGGAAAAGTTTTTATAAAGTGCCTTAATATCAGTGTTATATATTTTATTCGAGTGGTCATAATGTTTACTCATTGGATCGTGCTCTGAAACAGAGTGATGAAGCATTTTTTTAGACTCAATTTCAGCAATTGTTGATGACCCAATTTTTTTAGTTAGCACTTCTTTCATATGTGACTTTAAGAAGCTGCGAAGCAGTGTTGGAAATGCTCCGGCTGAGCCTTTTATATTTATATTATCTCGCGGGGCCGCCACCATGTTTTTTGGTGCATGATATTTAAGAGCTCGGTTTAAACTCTCTTTACTTATGGGGTTTGAGCCGTTTTTAACCTTGCAGAATAAATAGGTGCGATTTTTGTCTGGGTTTAATTTTAATTCTTGTTGTATCGCTTTTTTCATCTCGGGTGTGAGTTGTATTTTAAACTCTTTTTGGTTTTTCATAGCACCGCGAGTGGTATGGGTTGTTTCAGGAAACGTTAAAAATTTAGGATTATTTAAATCATCTATATACGACAGACGCAGATTACAAATATTTATGGGCCTTAGCCCAGTAAACATCATCAGTAGTACCGCATTTATTAATGTATTATTTTTAGCCGCTTTTAGGCCTATGTATAGCTGAGAAATTAGAGATATATCAGTATATGCCTTACAAGGAATAGGCTTCGCCGTTCGAGAAGATATATAATTATTGTCTATCTCTAGGAATGGATTAGTGCCGTTATTATATTTATTTTTTGCGAACACCCACAGCTTTTTCATCTGCTCGAATAACTTAGCCACATGCGGACCACTTTTCTCTGTTAGCAGTTGGTCAAGCGTTGCTTCTATTATCTTAGGCGTAATAGTTTGAAATAACGTATTTTTACCAAAGGCATTTTGAATTGCATTAAGGTAAGAGGTGTATGTTGTTACTGTGGTTTCAGCTAACTTGCTAGGGCTATGTTTATTAATTGCCTGTAAGTTTTCTATTTGTTTACTCACTACAAATTCGAATGTGTAATTAGAGGTGTTCTTTTTGTATATTTCGGCCGCTTTTAATTTTGCTGCTGAAAAACTCATATTATTAGAATCACCAAGCTTAGTGTTTTTTATGCCATCTGTTTTTTTAAAATGAGTAAAAAATTTAATGATGCCATCATGCTGGAATACAATTCTTATTTGATCTTTAAGCTGATACTTTGAAAGTCTTCTACCTTTTTCCTGCGATAATATAATAGTCGCAAGACTGGCTAGCTCTTCCATTGACTCGTCATTGTACGGTGGCTTAAATGCATTAAATTCAACAATGCAAAGGTCACGACTTTTAATCATGACCTCACATGGGTTTATTGAATTTAATACTGATGTTGCCATTAATACATAAGCCTTAAAAAAGTTAAAATCATCAAATAACTGATGAGGTATCGCTCTAATAAGGCAATGATATGAAATTAATTTTTTTTACAAAAACTTTGGTAAGTCGAAATTAAACTTTTTTTAATTATTTTTTGCTTTAGCTTCTTGGTCACTTAAATATCTCTCAACGACAGCTCTTCCTTCTTCGGTTAAAATCAAATCTTTTGCTACTCTGCCCGTATCACCAAGTGGCTGATTAATGAAGTTTACATAACTGCCTTTGTGAACTAAATGAGCTTTAATTCTATCTCTCAGGGCTTTCTTTTGGTTGTTTTCTTTAAGGTTTTTAGCTTGTTTACTCTGCATACCTGTAAGTCTGAGTTTTTGGCTTTCGAGTTCTTTGGCTCTTTTTAAAATACTAGCTTCATGAAGTTTAAAAACATTAAATTTTAACTTTGTTGAAGTGCCAAATAGCTCTTCAGATTTATCATAGTTTAAGCCGTTTGGATCGTCCTCTTTTCTTAGGTGATGAAGCGCGAGTCTTGTGAGTTCCTCTGCGTGTTTAAAATGATAGCCGTTGGCAACCATAATCGCTTTTGTGTTGGATTTAAAAAAACTTCGGCACATTGTGCAAAATGCACCCGCAGATCCTTTCATTACAATGTTTCTTTGGTCTCCTTTTACTGCATCAACAGGGGAGTAATCTTTGATGATTTTGTCCAGCGACCTTTTAGCAAATGGTTTGTTAAGATCGCGAGGCTGAAGAAATATATGATCAGGGTTACAGTTGGGTAATGCATTTTCCATCCAGGCTCTCTGCTCTAAAATAATGGCGCGCATGGCCTTGGTTAATGGCAGCTTATATTCTTTTTGGTTTTTCATTTCTCCACGAACCCCAACAACAGATGCCGGAAAGGTAATTAAGGTTGGGAAATCGATATTATTGAGCCAGCCCCACTTCATTTGTGGAATGTTGATAGGGCGTATGCCTGTTAATATCATAAATCGAGCAGCATTTTTTTGATGTACATTTGGGGTCGATGCTAGATTTATCCATAATTCAGCTATCGAATCTAAGTCTGTATAAACTTGGCAAGGGCGGGGGCTTTCTACACGGTCAGATACGTAAAAGTCATCGATATCAGCTGCTGGGTTTTTACCTGAGTTAAATTTGTTTTTGGCAAATCGCCATACTCTTCTAATTTGTGCAAAAAGTTCGATTGCTTGGTTATTGGACTCTGCCTTGATAATTATATCTACAATCTTTTCTAACTCTCCAGCTGTAAGAGACTGGAACGCTCTCTTAAGCGGAAAATGATGCCTGAGTTTTTTTATTCTGCATTGATATGTTCTGAGCGATGAAGCTGCAAATTTGGTAGGTGCGGTATTATGGCGCTCTATTAAGCTTTGTTCATATGCATCAAACACAGTTTTAATATTATGATTATTTAAAACGCCATATTTCATTTGTTCAGTGAGCTTACGCGCTTTTGCTATTGTTAATTCAGGTGCTTCACCTAACTTGGTATTAGCTATGCCAGATGATTTAGGGAAAGCTGAGTAAAAAGATACTGTTCCAGATAGGGTAAATATAAGACGAAGATTGTGTTGTGCCTCATATTTCGATAATCGCTTCGTATCTTGCTTCTTAACCTCTTGTTTTAATTTTTCTTTTTCCTCAAAAAAGATGATTTGAGAGGCCAAAATAACACAGCGGTTTATGTGCTGCATAGAAAATGGCGATTTAAGTTGCTTCCATTCTAGTTTAGCTTTCGTGTATTGAGCTTTGGTAAGCGTTGATAGTGATTTTTTCACTTTGATTAAACCTATATAAATAAAGGCCTTGCGGCGATTTTTATTGATTAAGATCAACAAAGCAACAGAGAAAGATAGGCATAATTCGCGGCTGTAATTTACACCCAAAGATAAAAATTTGTGTTACTAATTTGTGTTACGATTTAATGAAAAATAGCGGTTTTTTATTAAACTAGAACTGCATAAAAGTTAGCCTTTACACACCTTTGTTTTTACTTATCTTTTTGTTTTATAATGATATTAATTGAAAAGGCTAAAAAATGGCTTTACTCATAAATAGTAAATGCATTAACTGTGATATGTGCGACCCCGAGTGCCCAAATGAAGCCATTTATATGGGCGCTAAAACCTATCAAATCGATCCTGCCAAATGCACTGAATGCGTAGGCCACTACGATAAGCCTACCTGCGTGAGCGTGTGCCCTATTGATTGCATCAAGCCCGATCCAGTTCATCGCGAAAGCTTAGATGAACTGGCCGAGAAGTATGTGAGATTAACGAATTAAAGCGTCGCTTTGCAAGGTATAACTCCCTTTATTGTGGCTAATTCTAAATAGTGTAATCACGCTTTTTAGACATGCCGCCAATGCCAGCATTTAAGCTGTTAGTTGGGTCTAGACTGCGATAGTTCTCAGCCAACGCGGGTTTGGCATGATAATGATGCCCTACGTTATGCTCTGCTGGATATTGTGCACCGCGTTGTTCTAAAAGCTCAAGTAAAGCGGCTTTGATTGCTTTTGGATCTTCGCCTTTTTTAACTAAATAATCCTGATGAAAAACGTGACATAAAAAGTGACCGTAATAGAGTTTACCCATCAGTTTGTTGTTAATATTTGGCGGTAGCTTTTCAAACCATTGGTTATCGTTGCGTTTTAATGCAATATCTAGCGCGAGGATATCTTCGACTTCATGATGGTTTATTTTTGCATACTGTACTGCAGCTCCTGCTGCGGCAAAGCGCAGTAAATACGCTGCTTTTGCTTCTTGTTCGCTACACTGAAAAAAATTAATTTGATGGTCTTGTTGTACTTTTTTAAGCAGATCGAGTGTTTGCTGTTGCGCTTCACCTTTGACGGTCAAAATTAGTTGATGCTGATACAGTGTATTCCAGTGTTGCAGCTGGCTCGGTGTTTGGCTTGGAAATAATTTAACGATGCGATAAACCAATTTATCAACGGCATTTTTCGGTAGAAAAGGTAGTTTTTGGCAGACAGCATCGAGTTGGCGCTTAATATTAAAAAATTTAGGCAGCCAATTAGTACCAAGGTTCTTAATTAATAACACTGTATCACGCCCGTAGTTATCGGCTAGTTCAAAAATATCACGGTGCAAATACTCGGCATAAACAGGTAGGCTGCTGGCTTGCTCTAACATTATTTTACGTACTGCCTGTAGTGCGGCGGTAGACTGAGTGCCAAGGTAAAAAGTGAGCTCTTGTTCGTTTTTGGCAAAGGTGTCAACGCGTACAGCAAATACCGCAAGTTTGCCAGCGCAGCCACTTGCTTGGTGCAAGCGTCGTGGATCGGCGTTAAAGCGAGCAGGGGTATCGAGATCAGTTTTACGTACCCACTGTGCATACTCATGATCGGATGCTTGTTTGGTCGTGGTTTTTATATTTTGCTGACTATATTGCTTTGTTTGTAAGTTGGTGAGTATTTGCTCTGGTGTGTCGCCCAGTTCAATATCTAAATTATTAATTAAACTTAGGCTGCCATCACTGTTAACCTGTGCGTATAAAGCAAGCTCTGTGTAGGCTGGGCCACGTTCAACTAATGCTCCACCCGAGTTATTACACACCCCGCCGACTATAGATGCCCCTATACAGGACGAACCTATAACTGAATGCGGCACTCTGCCATATGGGGCCAGTGCTTTTTCTAATGAGAATAAACTGGCACCGGGTAAGGCAATAATTTGTTGCTGCTCGGCTAATACATGAATGTCGTTAATACGGCTGGTGTTAATAATCACGGTGTTGCGATCACACCCTTGAGTTGGCGTTGAACCTCCGGTTAACCCTGTGTTTGCGGCTTGCATGATAACGATGACATTTGCACTTACACAGGCTTGTAATGCGTGCCATTGTTGTAACAAAGTAGCGGGTTTTATAACCGCCAGCGCAGGGCCATGGCCTTCTCTAAATCCTTTTCTATAGGGGGCCGTAGCGCGACTACTTGTTAATACATAACGGCTGCCTACAATATTTTTTAAAGCATGAATAAGTGATGAGTGCGACATAATTAGTTAAGCGATGACTTTAGTGATGTATCGATATAGCGGCTTTTACGCAAATTGGTGCGTAGCTGCTCTTGCTCTAACACTTTACTTGCGTCAATATCGTTTAATGGTTTGTTGTCTTCACGGTTTAAATTGCCATCAGCCACCAGCGACAAATAACGTGAGCAACAGACACGTAAGAATGAGGTGAAATTACCAATATCGTGATCAGCATCAAGAGACTCAAGGTAGAGTTTTGTGATCATCTGATTGACGGTCATTTGATCGCGAAAGGCCACTTCTTCTAAAATATCCCAAAAAAACTCCTCTAAACGAATCGATGTAACAACACCATCTATCCGCAGTGATTTGGTACGGCAGGTCCATAAACGGCTGTCGGCATTAATAAAAAGTTGGCACATAGTTGACCTCTTGATGCTGTGGTTTAGATTATAGTAATGCCACAAATTGCTTAAGCATGGCAGGGTGTGCAGGCCATGCCGGCGCTGTCACTAGCTTGCCATCGGTAATGGCGCCATCCATTGGTAATTCAACGTACTCGGCACCCGCCATTTTTACTTCTGGTTGGCAAGCAGGGTAAGCAGATACTTTTTTACCTTCAATAACACCGGCGGCTGTTAGCAATTGCGGGCCGTGGCAAATAGAGGCTATAGGTTTACCTGCTGTGGCAAAGTGCTTAATGATTTCGATCACTTTTGCGTTTAAGCGTAAATACTCCGGAGCTCGGCCTCCTGGCAAATATAAAGCATCGTAATCTGCGGCATTAATATCGGCAAATGTCGCATTGAGTGCAAAATTATGACCGCGTTTTTCAGTATAGGTTTGGTCGCCTTCAAAATCATGAATAGAGGTGGCAATCATATCGCCCGCTTTTTTATCTGGACAGACAGCATCTACTTCATGCCCCATTGCCAGTAATGCTTGAAACGGCACCATGTTTTCATAGTCTTCTACAAAGTCACCGGTGATCATTAGTACTTTAGCCATGTTTAGCTCCTTGTATTGAGTGTGAGCATGTATTTAAGTGCTACTTTGTACAGTGCTTAAATACATGGAGTATTTAGTAGAACATAACGAAGGATTGAATGGGTAATATAGGAATACTACAGCACCTTGTTATAGTAGTTTAAAAGTTGGGAGCTCGTCACAATTGATTTTAGTGGTAGATTAGCCTACTATCTCAGCAACTTTGTGTTATGAGGCTCAATATTTTGCGCATTACGCCGCCCTAGGTTTCCCCCTCTCTAAATTGCCATGCTCAATAGTGGCTATCAATTGCTGTTCTTAGTAGGTGCTTTTTCGCGCCACAAAAAATATTAAAACATCATAATTCAACTTTACATTAGATACTTTACTTAGATATTGCAGTGTTGGGTTTGTGGTTTATCAAATTACATAAAATCAATCATGTTTTTACTTTAGGTTAAACGATTTACCTATCAAAGCAGATGTGACTCTGCGGGTGAACTTTTAACTGCCATGAGTTGATAACACATAAAACAAGGTTTTCTATGTTCGAAAAATTTAAACTCGAATGGTTTTCTAATATCCGTGGGGATTTACTTGCGGGTATTGTGGTTGCATTAGCGTTAATACCTGAGGCTATCGCGTTTTCTATTATTGCCGGTGTTGATCCTAAAGTGGGTTTGTATGCCTCGTTTTGTATTGCGGTGATTATCGCCATAGTGGGCGGCAGGCCTGGGATGATCTCAGCGGCAACCGGTGCGATGGCCTTATTAATGGTGACCTTAGTAAAAGATCATGGCCTTGAATACTTACTGGCTGCAACGCTATTGACCGGGGTAATTCAAATTATTGCCGGTTTTATAAAGCTTGGTAGCTTAATGCGTTTTGTATCGCGCTCTGTGGTAACTGGGTTCGTAAATGCTTTGGCTATATTAATATTTATGGCGCAATTACCTGAGCTTACCAACGTGACTTGGCATGTCTATGCCATGACAGCTGCGGGTTTAGGGATCATTTATTTATTCCCTTACTTACCAGTGATTGGTAAATCAATACCTTCTCCATTGGTGTGTATTGTGACACTTACCGTATTTGCGATGTTTATGGGCATGGATATTCGCACTGTTGGCGATATGGGCGAGTTACCTGATACATTGCCAATTTTCTTATGGCCAGATGTACCGTTAAACCTTGAAACATTGGTGATTATACTGCCTTATTCAATTGGTTTGGCTGTGGTTGGTTTATTAGAGTCGATGATGACAGCAACCATTGTTGATGACTTAACTGATACGCCGAGTGACAAAAACCAAGAATGTAAAGGCCAAGGTGTCGCTAATATTGGCGCTGGTTTAATGGGGGGTATGGCAGGTTGTGCCATGATTGGTCAATCTATCATTAATGTTAAATCGGGTGGGCGAGGACGCTTATCGTGTTTTACTGCCGGTGTATTTTTATTGTTTATGGTGGTGTTTTTAGATCAATGGCTAAAACAAATTCCTATGGCTGCATTAGTGGCGGTGATGATCATGGTATCAATTGGTACCTTTTCGTGGAGCTCAATACGGGATCTAAAAACCAACCCACTGTCGAGTAATCTTGTCATGATAGTAACGGTTGCTGTTGTTGTGGCAACTCATAACTTAGCTATAGGTGTATTTGTTGGGGTGCTAATGTCAGCATTATTCTTTGCTAACAAAATTGGCCGCTTTATGGTGGTGCAAACTCAGAAAAATGATAAACAACGTACCTATAATGTAATCGGTCAGGTGTTTTTTGCATCGAGTGAGCAATTTATTGCCACGTTTGATTTTAAAGAAGTCGTCGATAAAGTGGTGATTGATTTAAGCCATGCGCACTTTTGGGATATCACGGCGGTGACCTCGTTAGATAAAGTGGTGATCAAGTTTAGACGTGAAGGCGCTGAAGTTGAAATAATCGGCATGAGTGAGGCGACCGCCACTATGGTTGACAAATTTGCAGTTCATAACGATCCAGAGCAAGTAGAAAAACTAATGGCTGGCCATTAAGGAGTTAAATATGAAAAACGTAATTACCTGTATTGATGGCTCAAACTACACAGAATCTGTGTGTAATGCGGGCATTTGGGCGGCAGATAAGCTGGCTAAGCCATTGCTATTTTTACACGCTATTGAGAAAGACCAAAAAGCACATTATGAAAACCTCAGTGGTGCAATTGGCTTTGGCGCTCGTTCAGCACTACTTGAAAAAATGACGGAACTTGATGAGCAACAGAGCAAACTTGCGCTGCAATTAGGCAAAGAGTTACTTGAGCATGCTACACAAAGAGCGGTTGCACAAGGCCATGAGCTGGTCGAAAGCACGCAGCGCCATGGCACCATTACAGATGCCATTTGTGACTTGGAAGCGGATGCTCGATTAATCGTACTTGGCCGTTGTGGGCAAGGTCATAGTGCATCGTTCAAAGCACTGGGTTCACACATTGAGCAGATTATTCGTCAAGTTCATACGCCGGTGTTAATTACCAATCAAGACTTTATCCAGCCGCAAAATTTTTTGCTCTGTTATGACGCTAGAGAGATTGCCGACAAAGCTGTACAACGGATTATTGAAGGCGGATTACTGCAAGGCTTAAAGTGTCATTTAGTGACGGTTAAAAATAATGTCAGCGACCAGCAAAGTAAGTTTAAAGCGGCTGAAGCATTGTTAGTCGAGCATGGCTTTGAGGTTGAAGCGAGTTATCTAACAGGCAATATTTTTGATTCACTGATGGCTTATAAACAAAACCATGCAGTTGATATGGTGGTGATGGGGGCGTTTGCACATTCTAAATTTAGGCAAGTGCTACTGGGTAGTAATACCATGAAGATGATTGAAAATACCCAGCTCCCACTAATAGTGCTACGTTAAGCTGATAAGCCTCTGGCCTCATTAGTTTAATGCTGCTGAGGTTATGTTATTCTTACTCATACCTCAATTTTTTGAATGATTTTTATGAGTCTACTTTTCTCCCTTGCCTTGGCAAGTTTACCTACCTTACCAGAGCCTGTTGCGAATAATGCAGTCGCAAAAGTTGTCGTTGATGAGCAACCGTATTTTTTAAGTTTTATGGGCTTAGGTGTAAATAAAGATCACCACAGCGTGCATAACAAAGTGTGGGCGTTAAAGCTGGGTGATAAACAATGGCAGGCAAAATCACCTGTGCCCAGTAGTTTACAACCCAAAGGGCGTTTAGCCAGTACGGCTGTGGGACTTGGTGAATATGCCTACGTGTTCGGTGGCTATACGGTAAGTAGTGATCACACAGAAATATCCAGCCCAGATGTCTATCGTTATGATTTAAAAAATGACCGCTATACTCAACTTGCCAATATGCCGGTACCAGTGGATGACAGTGTGGCATTGAGCTACCAACAGCGCTATATCTATTTGGTCAGTGGCTGGCATAACGATGGCAATGTAAATTTAGTACAAGTGTACGACACGCAAAAAGATACATGGCAGCAAGCTTCGCCATTTTTAGGTGAGCCGGTATTTGGCCAAGCCGCAGCAATTAGCGGTAATACGATTGTGGTGTGTGATGGTGTAAAAACCCAAGCGAATGCTGATAAACGCCGCTCTTTTGCCGCGGTTGCGCAATGTTTAAAAGGCACGATTGATGAGAGTAACCCATTAAAAATTGATTGGCGCACTTTACCACATCCCACAGGGACAGCCCATTATCGTATGGCAGCCACCAGCTTTAACGACGCTATCTATATTCAAGCAGGCTCAAATAATCCCTATAACTACAATGGCATGGGCTATAACGGCAAAGCTGCCCCCGCGAGTAACCATGTCTGGTGCTTTGATATAGCAAGTAATAGCTGGCAAATACTTACACCGCTCACAATTGCGAGCATGGATCACCGTGGTTTACTTGAATATCAGGGGAGCTTATACCGCATTGGCGGCATGGATAATAAGCAGCAAGTAAGTAATAAAGTGCTTGGTTATAAAATACAAAACGCTGCAAAGTAGCAGCGTTTTGGGTTGTTAACTTTCCTTTAAAATTTTACGCTGTAATCGAGAGTGTAGCTACGCCCGCGTGCTTTATGATCATAAAGTGCAGCGGGTCCGTAGCTTGGGCTATAGAAATAAATAGCCCGTTTACCCCATTGTGTTGTGTATGTTTCATCTAATAAGTTAGTAATGGCAAAGTTGACCGTGCCTACTGACAATGGGTAATTAAAAATTAAGTCTAGTTCAGTGTACCCATCAATTTGGCGATCTTCGTTATTAACGTTGAACTCGCTGGCATCATCGCTTAAATCAAACATTGATTTTGACTGTAAACGAGCTTTTAAAGTATCACCTTGCCATGCTACATAGCTGGTGAGTTTTGATGAACTGGCTTTAGTGACATCAATTTTAGCCCATTCACCTTGAGTTGTTTTACTCTGTCCGCGGACTAAATGGCTACTCATACCGATTCGAAATGCAGCATTAAAATCATAATCAATCTGACCTTCAATACCTTGAGTACGCAGTGGGCTTTCTTTTACATCTATAAGTAATGTTTTGCTATTCGTAACAATTGTTTGATCAGATTGGCTTTGGTACACAGACAATTGTGCGGATAGATTTTCATTATTATAACGCCAACCAAATTCGTTAGAGTCGGTTTTTATTCCTTTGAGGCGTGAATTACCAATGCTGACCGTTGAACCGTCTTGTAAAGCTAGGTGGCCATTCTCATCTGCGGGTAAGTATTTACCTTTGCCGTAGTATTTGGCAACATTTGGCAGTTCAAATGCTTGTGCAAAGTTAGTCCATACTTGTTGATTATCAGTGACATCAAACACAGCACCAAAATTAAACAGGGTTACATCATAATCGGTTGAGCCACCTAAAATAGCATCAGCTGATTGAGCTTTGTTTTGGGCTACTTTAGTGGCGGCACTGCCGGACACAAAGTCTGATACGGTATTGTTCAAATTCTGCTGCCGCACACCGGCAGATAACGAAAGACGCTCAATAACTTGCCAGCTTAGTTGTGCAAAAAATGCTTTACTGTCTACTTCAAAACCAGGGTAACGGTCGACACTAAATAACGACTGGATATTTAGGCCGCCACTGGCTTGCGCAATTATAGGATCATAGTAGGTTTGCATCGCATCAAACTCTTCACTGTCGTAGTCAAAACCATAAGCGAGATCAACCGATTGCCATTTTTTGTTTAGTACAAATTTAAAGCCGTATGCGTCGGTACTTTGCTCTGAACTGGAAAAACTAGCGACTGCATTTTGTGTTGCATTTAGTCGAGGGCGCGGGTAAAAATCAAAATATTCAGAGCGCATGAAGGCTTGAATATTTAAGTTTTGGCCCATAAATGCTCGGTGCTGATAATCTATATTAAATAAGTTACGCTTAGTTTGTGGGGTATGCTCAGATTCAAGTCCGGTACGAATACCCACATCACTCATATCACCAAATAATGAGCCTGAATTATCGCCAAAATATAAGCCATGTTCGCCATCGCTTTCATTATTATAGTATTGACCTAAAAACGAAATCGACTGCTGATCATTGATCATCAGTGTACTTGAAGCCATCAAATCTAAAGAGCGCGTATATTGCAGCCCTGATTGTGTAGTGTCCATCATGATCGGTTCACCGTTGCCATCATACATAGCGTTCACTTGGCTATAGGCTAACGAGATGCGTCCTTTTGAGCGTTGATTTTCCCAGCTGGTGGCAGCTGCTAACTTGCTATCTAAATCGTCATGGCCAGCAAAACCCGATTTAATACCTACATTTAGCTCGGTAGTACCATCACCTTGTTTTGTAATAATGTTAATAACGCCACCAATACTTCCACCGCCATAAATTGCGGTAGAGCCAGAGATAACTTCAATGCGTGCAATATTAAAAGGGTCGATTGAGTCTAAATGACGACTTAAACCCCTAGATGAATTTAATGATACGCCGTCAATCATCACCATCATAGGGCGGCCACGCATGTTTTGAGAATAATTAGTGCGACTTTGGCTTCCTAAATCTAGGCTAGGAATTAACTGCGCTAACGCATTTTTAAAATCAACACCGGCATTAATTTGCGTTTCAATTTGCTCTAAATCTACTAACCAGACCGTACCGGCAATATCGCTAATGGCAGTTTGCGTTCTGTTTGCCGTTACAACCACACGTTCAATACCTTCATCAGTATGTTGGTTGGCAATTGCGTACGGACTAAATATTAAAGGGCTGATGCAACTGGTGATAACGAGGGACAAAAGCGTTTTTTTCATGCTACTTCCTAGTAAAAATGAGCGGGAATACTTTTTTGGGTACAATTTCAGATGAATGGTAATGGTTTTTAATATTATTATCAAATGAAGTTGATAAATTACTCAAAACTAATAATATCGTTTCATCTAGTGGGCTTTTTACGCTAGTTTATTGAACAAGATTATGATTTTAATAAGCAATAATAATGAACACTCTATATATCACTGGTGCTGGGGTAAGTGCTGCCAGTGGCATTCCTACTTTTCGTGGCGAAGATGGTTATTGGACTATCGGCAGTAAAAATTATACGCCCATGGAAATGGCCACTCGCGCAATGTATGAAAATAATCCAAAAGAATTTTTAGCGTGGTATTACCATCGCTTTGCTACTTATCGCAATCATGGCCCTAACGAAGTGCATCATTGGCTGAGTGATAAAAACTTAATCACGCAAAATATTGATGGTCTAGACGGTAAAGCAGGGAATACTAATTACATTGCTATTCATGGCCGGCTTGATCAAATGACGTTGTTTCATCATCAGGGCGATGATGTCACACCACAAACGACCCCTTGGGATAACGTAGACGAAAGCCGTTTACATGATTCGTTGTTTGAATTGTTTAAAATTGAAAACCACCAGCCGGTACTCAACCAATCGTTAAAGCCTTTTGTGCTGTTATTTGATGAATATTATACTGAGCTTTACCGTATTAGCGAAGCGCAGCAGCGTATGGTAGATGCCGATAAAATTGTATTTATGGGCACCTCGTTTAGCGTCAATATCACTCAAATGGCACTGGAGATTGCACGCAGTTATGACATTCCTATCGAAGTGGTTGATCCTGAGCCTGCGCACATTATGCATCCTAATGTGAGCTATAAAAAAATGACCGCATTAGAGTACATCCAAGTAAAGGGCTAGTGTTGTTTTACTTTCGCTTGTGTTGCATTGAGCCGCAACCCCAGTGGATCAGTAACAAACTCAGCAATACCTGAGTTATTTAACTCTAAAATAGCTTTAGGTGCTTGCTGAAAAGGTTGCCAATTTATTAAGCCTGGGCCATTTGGGTTACCGGTTTTGATAAAGTTAGTCACATAGCGGTGCATGGTTTTACCTGCTTGTTTATCTTGTTCAGTGGTAACGTGACCATACTTAGTTACTACCGTATTAAAAAAGTAAGGGATTTCGCTGGCGTGGGCTGCTCCTTTTACATTTAGCGTTTGCGCCACATATGCGAACCGATAAAGATATGCATTTTGGCCACTTTTACTAAAGCGTTGTGCAGTAAAACGGGCTGGCTCTTGCATTAGCTTATCTTGGCCAACCTGGTAATTTAGCTGTGCCAGCGGTTTATTATTTTCAGGATCATAGGCTACCTGGGCTTGTTTGGCATTATCAGCAAAACTGTCGAATAAAGCCTGTTTAGAAGCAAAATTTGCATTACCAATATCATGGCTGGTAGTACCGACCATTAATGGCACTTTGCTAAACTGACCATTGAGTAAGTTTTCGCTGTTGGTGCTCGTAATGAGTGTACCGTCTAGAATAGGCCCACCAGAGTAAGTTACAAGCGAATCATTCTCTTGTTTTAAAGTACTTAAGTTTAAATTACCAACAATAGCCTGAGCAGGCAGTTCACGCAGGGCTTTTAGGCTGCTTTGATCACTGCCAGTAATTTGATGTTGGGCGGCAAAATTAATCCCCACTTGCTCTGCGGATAAGACTTGTTGATTATCACTGTGCAGTGGTAATAGGTTAAATAACTCTCGACCACCGCCCGACATAACAATAGCCTTATTAAATAACCCTTGCGAACCCGGTGCTTGCAGCATAGCGTGTACTGACTTACCACCGGCGGATTCGCCCATAATAGTTACTTGGTTTGGATCACCGCCAAACTCAGCAATGTTATTTTTAACCCATTTTAAAGCAGCTATTTGGTCCATAATCGCATAATTACCGAGTGCATCATTTTCAAAAGTACTCAGTGCTGGGTGTGCAAAAAAACCAAATCGACCTAAACGGTAATTAAAACTAACAAACACCACGCCTTGTTTAGCAAAACTGTCACCACTATAAACCTCAGCAGAAGCACCGCCGTTAACGAAACCACCGCCATAAAACCATACGACTACAGGGTAGCCCGCTTCACTTTGTTTAGCCGGTCTTATTACATTTAAATACAAGCAATCTTCCGCAGGTAGTGTGGCTAGAGGGGCGGCATCGTCTACAAAGGGTTTTTGCATACAGTCAGGTGCATAGTGATCGACTTGCTTAATACCTTGCCATTTGGGCACAGGTTGCGGGGAGCGCCAGCGATAATCGCCTACAGGGGGAGCTGCGTAAGGTATACCTTTAAAAGTAATAATTTTACCAGACTCACTTCCTTGTACTGTACCGCCCGTTACCTTAGCTGTCGTACTTGAGGGGGCTTTAGAGCAACCTTGTAAAGTCAGGGCTGCAAGCGTAAAACAAGTGAGAAAAGCAAGTGTTCGTCGTGAGCGCAGTCGCATGGTTAACCTCTGTTAGTGAGCGTGTCGAATTTGAGAGCTAATAGATACTAGCATAAAAAATGGTGGGGTAGATAAAGGCTTAAATAAACCAAGGTGATTACATAGGGAGTGTAACCACCTTGGTTAAGTATTTGGCAAAAGGTTAATTTAACCTTTTAATCTCCTGGGCAGAAGTGTGCCAAATTTGTTGCGCTCGTTATAGTAGAAAATATTAAAAACGAGTACGAATACCAAAGGTAATACGACGCTCGAAGATATTTTGAGTGATCACATGATCTGACCACTGCGCGTATATATCTTCTTTTTCTTCGGTCAAGTTGCTCACCGAGGTATAAATACTCATGTCCTCAGCAAACTCATAGCCTGCATACATATCAAAGTATAGTGTGCTGTCGGTCCAAAATGGCACTACGCCTTCGCCCATTGGCGAACTTAAACTGTCTAAACGATCACTTCGGTAATTAGCTGCAAGACGCAGTTGTAATGGGCCTTTTTCGTACCAAAGCACGGCATTGGCTGATTTTTCTGAGTTATCCTGAATAGGTAAGCTTTCGCCGTAGACATCAACGTTGGCGCTGTCACTTGGCGCATAAGTAAAGTTAACTGACGTCCCTAAACCATCAAATGGTGCAGGTAAAAAGTCAAACGCTTGCTGATAAACCACTTCAAAGCCTTTTATATCACCGCCTTGGCCATTAACTTCTGTGGTAACGGGGACTTCACGGCGAATAACGCCATCTATATCGGGTAAGCCTTGCATAACAATGCCGTTTTCAACAAAAGACTCTATATCCATTAAAAAGGCTGAAATACTCAGTAAACCACTGTCATTAAAATACCATTCAGCAGATAGGTTATAGTTAGTTGCGCGCCATGGTTCTAGATCAGGGTTACCATTTTGGCGGCCTTGTACGGCTACTAATAGATCTGGACTTACGCCTAACTCTGCTGCAAGCACATCACCAGCCCGAGTTCTACCAACACTGACACCACCTGCGAGCTTGCCAATATCGAGCGTGGTCATGGTTTTACCATAACCGGCACGAAGAATTACGTCGTCCGTTACGTTTAGATTAAAATTCATTGATGGTAAAAAATCAGAGTAATCTCTGCTTAACCATTTTTCACCGGTTTTTTCACTGGCGGTACATAATGAACAAGGGCGCTCTGAACCGAGTTGGTTTTGCAGCATGTCGAGTTCGGTTTTAATGTATTGCGCACCGATATTGGCGGTATAACTTAAATCACCTAATTCGCCAGCAAAATTCGCTTTAAAGTAGGCGGTTTGGGTTTGCTCTTTCACTTGATAAGTACGAGACGGGTTAGCCAAGCGTTTATTACCCGGGTAAATAGCATTTTGAAATGCCATTGGGTCGTCCATCACTTTAGGGTCTACTAAATAAAAACTATGTCCTGTGCCGCCAGGACCTAACCCATTGACTTGATTTACCCAACCATCAGGCATATCGCTGAAGAAGTTGGTTTTACCAAGTGTTAAATCACCACCTGCAACGCTATTTTCGCCATCGCCGTTGGTATCACCCAATGAGGCGCCGGAATCTTTCCACATTACGTCAGCACTAATATTGCCGGTGGTAAATGGCGCAACTAAAATATAAGTTTCCCGCTCCACATCACGTTTTGATGCGCGCAGACCAAAATCAAAGTTCTGTAGATGATCGGTCTCAAAGGCGTAATGGCCATCAATACGGGCAACATCTAAACTGGCTTCTTCTTCAAAGTTATTTTCAGAGTAGGTTGAAACCAGATTATATTGGCTTATATCGTTACCAAACCCTTCGGCAAAACCAAGGCTGAGATACTCGCCACTGCGTGAAAAACTCACATCTACTTCTTCTGGACCGTAACCATTAGGGTTTACAGGGGTAATGCCATCACCATGATTTTTTAATAACCCATGTTGTGCGCCAGAGGTTAAGAAGCCATGGGCTACATTTTCAGTATGGCTGCGCTCAGCCTCGCCATGAATATACCTAAATTCACCAGAGAGTGGCCCGTCACCTTGGTATTCGAATAAAAAACTGGCGTTAGTTGATTCACGATCGTTCGTTAAACTTTCTGAGTAGGCACTAACGCGGCGAACTTTTAAGTCAGCTTCGTTGACTGTGTATATTTGTCCGCCTTGTTCATTATCTAAGCGAGGAATAAAGTTATCAGAATACGCCCAAATAGAACCGCGAGCATTATCAACCATCACACCTTGTTTACGGTCGGCGTCATCCATTTTGGTATAAAACAGATCACCGGTAAAAGTCAGTGTATCGGCAATTTGGTATTGAATGGTGGTGTTTAAACCAAGACGATCACGTTCGGTCTCACGGTCCATCACACCATAAAAGCGTTGGCTGTAAAAGCTGTCGTTAAAATCGCCATCGCCGTTAAAGTCTCTGTCAGTTTCATTTTGTACTTCAGATGAGGTCAAAATGGTGCCGTTACGGTAGTTTGCTAAGGTGCTTTCGTCATAAGCTGCCGTGACAATAATGCCAAATTTGTCATTGTTGTAGCCGGCAAATGCCACTAGTTTTGGGTCTGTTTGCTCCGAAAGACTGCCGCGTGTTGCTTCCCCAGTTAACGAGAATGTTGTGCCCTGGTCAAGATCAAAGGGTCTGCGTGTTTTTAAATCGAGAGTACCTGAGATACCGCCGGCTAGCGTGTCAGCTTGAGGTGATTTAAGCACATCAATCCCTGAGAGTAATGCGGCGGGGACATCAGTGAAATCAGGTTGCAAAGTTGTAATTGAACCAGCACTTAAAAATTGCTCACCATTTAAAAGGGTTGTTACTTGTGGCATACCACGTACGTTTATGGTTGACCCTTCGCCAGCGGAGCGGCGAATTTGTATGCCGGGGATACGTTGCAGCGTATCAGCAATGGTTACATCAGGCAGTTTACCAATATCTTCTGCGGTAATAGAGTCCATTACCCCAGTACTAAAACGTTTGTTGTTAATATCTTGTTTGTTACTGGCGGCAATACCACGTACTTCAATGGTTTCTATATCGTCATTTGCGGTTTGTACTTGATCCGCAGCAACTCCCGCAAAGCTTGTGGAACCACAAATGATGGCGGCGATAGCTTTTGCCGTTAAGCTTCTATTTAGAGTGGCTGGGCGACGGTTTTTAATGTTCATGCTGATGTACCTTATCCTGTATTTTAGGCGTTGATTATTATTTTCTGTTAATTTGTAACACTTGTTGACTATTCTTCTGTTATTAATTAACATTACTTTCAAACAAAATGCAATAACAATTACATTAACAATTGATAATTTTTTGAGCTTTACTGTAACCTTGCTCTCTAAGGTAATGATTTAAAATAAGAGTTTTATTTATGGAAAAGTTAGCCACAAAAGATGCTGGTACTATCGCAAGTGTGAATAAAGGCTTAGGCAATAGCGATGCACTCATACATGGGGACTACAATGTTGCGTTGCAGCAAATTAGCTTGCCTTGCGCCTGTATTTACCAAACGAGGTTAGATAATAATATTGCGTGGATGGCAGAGTTTGCCAAACAAAGTCAGGTGGAGTTTTCACCCCATGGTAAAACCACTATGGCACCGGGGATTTTCAAAAAGCAGTTAGCAGCCGGTGCTTACGCTATTACTATTGCAACGGTGCCGCAAGCGGTAGTAGCTGCTCGCGCAGGTGCAAAGCGCATTATTATGGCAAATCAATTAGTTGGTACAGCCAATATGCTGCAACTTAGTTATTTATTAAAACAGTATGAAATTGATTTTTATTGTTTAGTGGATGATGTTAGCAATGTCACAACCTTGGGTGAATTTTTTAATGAGCAAGGTTTACAGCTTAAACTACTGATCGAGTTAGGGGTGCCCGGTGGGCGTTGTGGGGTTGTTGATAGTCAAAAGCTACAGCAGTTGGCTGCGCATATTAAGTCGTATTCCTCATTACAACTTGCGGGTCTTGAAGTATATGAAGGCGTATTGAGTACTCAACATGAAGTGACAGCATTTTTAGCGACTGCCGTAGCTAAATGCAAAGATTTAATTGCTCAGCAAGCTTTTGCCACAGAACAAGTAATAATCACGGCTGGTGGCTCTGCATGGTACGACTTAGTCTGTGATGCCTTTGCCCCTGCCAATATGCTGGAAAACATGATTCCAGTGATCCGCCCAGGTTGTTACGTGGCCCATGATCAAGGGATTTATGAACAAGCACAGCAAAGTGTGTTAGCGCGTAATCCATTAGCTTGTAATATTGGCAGTGATTTACAGTCCTGCTTAGAAATTTGGGCATACGTGCAATCATTGCCAGAGCCCGGTCGTGCCATTATTGGTATGGGTAAGCGAGATGTCGCTTTTGATGCAGGTTTACCTATTCCTAACTTACATGTTGATCAATCAGGCACAGTAAAATTTGCGGGGGCCAAATGGAAAGTAGAAAAAATAATGGATCAGCACGCGATGCTAACTTATCCAATCACTGAGCAACTAGAAGTGGGCGATATTATTGCCTTTGCCACTTCGCACCCATGCCTTACATTTGATAAATGGCGCTATATTAATGTCATTGATGATAATTATAACGTTATTGATATCTTTGATACGTATTTTTAGGAGAGTAAATAATTGGATATTGTTTCGCGAATTAAAGAACGCTTAGGCCATTTACGTCAATCAGAGCAACTTGTTGCCCAATTAATTTTAACTGATCTGCAATATGCAGCCTCAGCAAGTATCAGTGATTTGGCACAACGTGCGAAAGTGAGTCATGCGTCCATCACACGTTTAGCAAAAGCATTAGGTTGCAACAATGTACGCGATATGAAGCTCCAGCTTGCGCAATCACTGGCAGTAGGTGAGCGTTTTATTAGTGAAAACGCCTCCGTACGTGAAGATATTCCGGCAATTTATCAAGCAATTCACGATATTCTCGATATCAATGCTGGGCTGATTGAACAGTCTTTAGTGGAAGAAGCTGCACGTTGTATAGCGGGTAGTCGTCATACACTTATTTTTGGTGTTGGCGGCGGCAGCTTTGTAGTGGCGCAAGAGTGCCATAATCGATTATTTCGACTCGATGTGCTCAGTAACGCCTATAGTGATCCTGTCATGATGCGGATGACAGCAGCGAGCGTTGACGTGAGCGATGTTGTAATTGTGTTGTCGTTAACAGGGCTTGCCAATGATCTTATTGATGCTGCAAGTATTGCCAAAGATTACGGCGCAAAAGTGATTGCCATTTGTCCTGATAGCGCACTTGCTGATACAGCGACAATTCACCTGCCGATTAAAACAAACGAATCAGATTATATTTTCACACCAAGTACAGCTCGTTACGCCATGCTTGCTGCGGTAGATATTTTGGCGAGTGAAGTGGCTATTTTAACGCAGAAAAAATCTCGTGAAAAACTTCGTCGTATTAAACATGAGTTAGATGCATATCGTGAAGGACCAGACCGCGCGCCATTAGGAGATTAACAATGCAGTACGATATCTCGCAACCGGTAGACACTATTATATATCAAGCAAAAGTATTTGATGGCTTAGGTAATGAGCCTGTGCACATGGATGTTGCAATTAAAGGGCAACAGATTGTCGCGCTGGGTGAGTTATCTGCATACCAAGCATTAGATACGGTTAATGGTAAGGGGCTGTGTTTAGCTCCCGGTTTTATTGATGTACATACTCACGATGATTTAGAGGTACTGAGAAACCCTGACATGGCCGCTAAGATCAGCCAAGGAGTAACCACGGTTATCACGGGAAATTGTGGCATTAGTGCCGCACCCGCTCAGTTGGCCACGGATGCGCCTGATCCGATGAACTTATTAGGGGATAAAACAGAGTTTAAGTTTGTGCAAATGCGCGACTATATCGCTGCCTATAATGTGCGAAAAGCCAATGTGAATGTGGCAGCGCTTGTTGGACATACAACACTTAGAAATAATGTGATGGATGATTTACTACGTGCAGCTACAGCACAAGAAATAGCCTTAATGCAGCAGCAACTTGATATGGCACTCAGCCAAGGTGCACTGGGGTTGAGTACGGGCCTTGCGTATAAAAATGCTAATCAGGCGCCATCTTCTGAAGTGCAAGCGTTTGGCGAGGTTTTAAAAAAACACGATGCTCTTTATACCACGCACTTACGCACCGAGTTTGATGCGGTACTTGAGGCGATGGATGAAGCGTTTGCAATGGAGCAAGCCTTTGACATCAAAGTAATCATTTCGCATCTAAAATGTGCAGGTAAAAATAACTGGGGGCGTGCACCCGAGTTATTAGCCAAATTTTCCGAGCAAGGTGAGCATTCCAAATGCAGTTGTGACGCTTATCCGTATGCAGCAAGCTCCAGCACCTTAGATTTAAATCAAGTGACCGATGACTTTGATATTTTTATTACTTGGTCTGACTCTCACCCTGAAATGGCTGAACAATTACTAGCCGATATTGCGGCGCACTGGGGTGTTAGTTTGTTTGATGCGGCGAAACGCCTGCAACCTGCGGGAGCGGTTTATCATGGCCTTAATGAAGACGATGTAAAAACTATTCTCGCGTTTGATAAAACCATGATTGGCTCTGATGGCTTACCGTGCGATCCGCATCCACACCCTCGTTTGTGGGGCTCATTCCCCCGGGTTTTAGGACATTACAGTCGAGAGCAAGGGGTTTTTTCATTAGCCACAGCGATCCATAAAATGACCGGTCTCAGTGCCGCTAATTATCGGTTAGCGAATCGTGGCGTGATCAAAGTCGGTAACTTTGCCGATTTAGTGCTATTTGATGCCGATGAGGTTATTGATAACGCAACATTTGTCGATTCAGAACTACCAGCTTCAGGTATTCGCCGCGTGTGGACCAACGGCCAAGCAACATTAATAGATAAACAGATCCTACCTGCGTATTCGGGTAAATTTTTAACATCATAGGAGTAAGTAATCATGATCAGACGCATTGGTATTGAAGGCGGGAAAGGCACGGGTGGTCAACACTTACCATTTGCCCGAGCAGTAGAAGCGGGTGGCTGGCTGATGGTATCAGGGCAAACGCCAATGAAAGACGGCGAAGTGGTTGAAGGCGGTATCATTGAGCAATCAACACTGGCAATTGAAAACTGCCTCGACATTATGAAAGAGGCGGGCTATGGCCTCGAAGATGTGGTGCATGTGACGGTTATTTTAACTGACTCGCGTTATTTTCAGTCGTTTAATAAAGTCTTTAAAGAGTACTTTGGCGCTAACCCACCGGCACGTATTTGTGCGGTGGCGGATTTAGTGGTCGACTGTAAAGTTGAAGTGGATGTAACGTGTTATAAAGCACCTTAACTTCCCCTGCCAACATCAAAATTTATACCTAAGAGCATAAAAAATAATAATCGCTCTTAGGTCATCAACAAAATAATAATTAACATCAACCGCGTAATTATAATTATAAGTGCCATAACTAGGCGCAACGTGGATTGGTGCAGCAGGGTGTCTTATGAAGTGGCAATTATTAATGGCCTTTTTAGGCTACTTAGGGTTTATGATTTGGTTTGGCTGGTGGGTCAGCCGCAATGCCAAAGGCGGTGATAATTTTTTATTGGGCGGACGCAACCTGCCTTTTTTACTCACCCTTGGTACAACCGTTGCTACTATGGTGGGCACTGGCTCTTCCATGGGGGCTGTTGGTTTTGCCTATAATAATGGTTGGGCTGGGATGATTTATGGCTTAGGTGGTGCATGCGGTATTTTACTACTGGCAAAACTATTTGCGCCAGTGCGTGAACATGAATTTATGACCATGAGTGAAGAGATCTCTTATTACGTTGGCGCACACCCCGTGGTTAAAAATACCATTGCGGTATTTATTTTTGTTGCCAGCATTGGTTGGTTAGGAGCACATATTCTTGGTGGCGGTATGTACTTAGCATGGCTGACAGGGCTGTCGCCATTTACTGCAAAGCTATTGATTGCGTTAGGGTTTAGTGTTTATGTAGTGATCGGCGGCTATGTTGCTGTGGTATGGACCGATTCAATACAAGCATTAGTGCTATTTGTTGGGTTTTTCACAATGGCAGGGGTTGCCCTGTATGAAGTAGGTGGTATAGCCCAGATTGCCAATGCCCAACCGGCAGTTAATCGTAGCTTTTTATCATTGGATAACATTGGTGTTGTGCATGGCTTATCGCTATTTTTTGCCGTGTTAATCGGTGTTTTAGTTGCGCCCTCATTTCGCCAGCGTATTTATTCAGGTAAGCATGTCAAAAGTATTCGCCAATCATTTTATCTATCGGGTGGCTTGTATTTAGTATTTGCCATTGTACCCGCCATTATTGGTATGGCAGCGTATGCCCTTAACCCGACGTTAGAAAACAGCGCATTTTCGTTCCCTTATATGGCGTTTGAACTATTACCGTTTGGTTTAGCTGCATTGGTGATCATCGCTGGTTTGTCGGCGACAATTTCCAGTGCCAGCTCAGATGCTATCGCTGCGGTAAGCGTGTTAATTCGTGATATCTACAGTTTAGTGTTCAAACGTATGCCACATGCCAAGGATGTGGTGATCCTCTCGCGTATCGGTTTGGTGGTGACTATTGGCATTGCTTTATTGTTGGCGCTATTAACTAATGATGTGATTGGTTACATCACCAATATGATTGCTACGTTAATGTCAGGGTTATGTGTATGCGTGTTATTTGGTCATTTTTGGCCGCGTTTTAACTGGCAAGGTGCAATAACTGCATTGTTGGTATCTTTACTTATTTCATTGGCAATAATTGTCACCCCAAGTTGGTTAGTGTACTGGGGTAACCCCATTATACCTGCCACTTTAGCTTCTGCGCTATGCGCCGTCATTGTAACTATATTCACCCCCGTACAAACACATACATCAGCTCAAGCACTGGCTATTTTGCAGGCACAACGCGAGGAAATGCAGCATGAATAAATTAATTTTGAGCGCTTTAATTAGTGTTGGACTGTTTCTCATCGAGGCGCGCGCTCAAGCTGTGCTGATGCCAATGCCTGCAGAAATACAGATGCTTGCAGGTAAAAGCCAATTAAATGCTCGCCTAGGTGTGCATATTAGTCAACAGCAGCAAGCGTTATTAAGGCCGTTACTGCTTAATTCAACGTTTGCCGAGCAGTTTACACGGCTTGATTGGCGTGATGCTGAAAAGGCACAGTTACACATAAGCATCAATCAAAGTGCTGCGCCTTTGCCTTATTTAGGGATGGATGAAAGCTATAAAATTGTTATCGCTGATAACTCAATTAAGCTTACCAGCAATAATCAGTATGGTATGTTACGTGGTCTTGCGAGCTTATCGCAGTTATTGTTTAGTGCAAAAAAACCTCGCGAACTGACTAATCTCACAATCACAGATGCCCCCACGTATCCGTGGCGAGGGTTACTGTTTGACGGGGTACGCCACTTTTTACCGATTAAAGATGTAAAACGTACGTTACGTGGTTTGGCTTCAGCAAAGTTTAATGTATTTCATTGGCATTTAACCGATGATCAAGGCTGGCGAATTGAATTACACAGTTACCCTAGATTACATCAACACGCTTCTGATGGCTTGTATTACACCCAAGCCGAAATTAAAGAGGTGGTTGCGTATGCGGCTAAATTAGGTATCCGTGTCGTCCCTGAGTTTGATGTGCCAGGACATGCAAGTACTATTGTGCTTGCTTATCCAGAGTTAGGTAGTGGTACAACCCGTATAGACATTGAAAGGCATTGGGGGGTGTTTGAACCATTACTCGATCCAAGTAACCCTAAGGTTTATCAATTTATTGACGAAGTGGTTGCTGAGCTTGCGGGGCTATTTCCTGATCCATACTTACACATTGGCGGCGATGAAGTTGATGATAGTGATTGGCAAAAGAATACGAGCATACAAGCTTATATGGCTGAGCAACAATTAGCGGATAGCCATGCCTTACATGCTTACTTTAACCAACGAGTTGCTAAAATCTTAGCAAAACACAACAAGCAAATGATTGGTTGGGATGAAGTACTGCATCCTAGTTTGCCAAAAAATACCCTTGTACAGTCATGGCGCGGGCATCACTCACTCAGTGATATTACGAGTGCCGGCTTCGATGGATTACTCTCAAGTGGTTTTTATATCGATCAACCGCAGTGGACAAGCTATCACTACCGTAATCACCCGCTCCAACCACCACAAACAAGTGTTACAGCAAAAAACATTTTAGGAACGGTGGAGTTTACATTAACTCGTTTAAAAGGCAGTGCCGTAGTAGGCAACGCCACTATTTTTACCAATCAGCAAGGTCAATTACATAGTAAAGTAAGCATTAAAGGCAAGGGCCGTTTTATTACCGCAAAGGTCAATAAAGTTGCTGAGTATTATCAATTACAGATTGATACTTGGTTGGGACCAACTAAATTGACAGTCAGCCTTGATGAAACGTCGAGTGAACCTGCAATGATTGGTAATACACCTTATGAATTTAATGCAGCAATTATTGATACACCGTCATTAAAGCAATTGAATCAAGCGTTAGCAGATGAGCAGCAACGCAAAAAAACAGGCAAGGTGCTTGGTGGTGAAGCGACTGCTTGGGCTGAACTCATCACCAGTGATAACTTAGACTCACGTATTTGGCCAAGGCTTTATGCAATAGGTGAACGTTTTTGGTCGCCTGCAAGTTTAACTGATGAGCGAGACATGTATAAACGTCTTAGTGTGATGGACAAATTTGCTTCCCAGCAACTTGGTTTATTGCATCAACAACAGTTTATTAAGCGATTAAAGCTACATCCAGCAGTGACAAATGCAGATGTGAATGCCTTAGTTACGTTTAGTCAATTAATTGAGCCTGTGCATTATTATACTTTGCATCACTTAGCCTTTTTACGAGGTGACTATCACCAACAAGCGCCGCTAAACAAATTAGTGGATGTTTTACCGGTAGAAAGTTTAACATTAAAACAGTTTGATTATGCCGTTGCGGATTATCAACAACAGTGTGGCAGTCAACAGTTGGCAACACTGCAAACGCAGTTACTGCGGTGGCAGCAAATACTGAACGATAACCGGCAGTTATTTTTAACAATCAATGAATGGCAAGCCAGCTATTTAGCGATTATTGCTGCGCTGAAAAATAAAGATAAATTAAGTAAACCGCAAAACATAGAAATAAATAATGGCATTATTGCGCAGGTTATCCAATCAATTAACCTGTTAAAGCAAGCAAGGCTAAGCTGTAGTCATTAGCTAACTCCTTAAGTATTAAATGCCCGCTTTTGGGCATTTTATACTTTATTTACCGGTACCAACATTGACTGGGTAAGTTATAACAGGGCTTAATTTAAACGACATAATGTGTGAAGAGGAAATCTAATTCATTGTTTTAATATGCTTTATTTATGATTTTAAAATATGCTAAAAATTCTAGTTTTAATTGTGCAATAGCTATATACTCGCGCAGCTTTTTAGGGTGGTTAAATTTAAGTCAAGTCATTGGCAGGCCATCAATGCAACTATAGTGACCTTCAAGAGAGTAACGATTAAGGTTATTCATTGTTATATTGTGCTGAGTTACAGCAATTATTATCGGAAATAAAACGTGAAAGATAAGCTTTTAGTATTTTGGCAAAACCATTCAGAAACCATAATGACTTTAGGTTATAAACTGATTTTAGCGTTAGCTATTGTTATAGCGAGTGCGCTTATTGCGCGCTCTGTTAAAAAAGCAATTAAAAACTCTAAGTCACCTCTTAAGAAAGTGGATAATACCTTACTGCCGATCTTATCGAGTGTGGCGGGCTACTTGGTGTATATCATTGCCGGGTTGTTTATTTTAGATATTTTTGGTGTTAACACAGCAAGTTTAATTGCGCTGATGGGCGCTGCTGGTTTAGCGATTGGTTTGGCGCTTAAAAATACCTTAAGTAACATAGCTGCAGGTATCATGTTACTGATACTCAGACCATTTAAAGTAGGTGATTTTGTTGATGCTAGTGGTACTGTGGGGTCAGTTTGCGAAATAAACTTATTTACCACTATTTTTAAAACCAATGATGGTCTGTATATCGCGTCACCCAATGGCAAAGTGTGGGGGGGCAATATTAAAAACTTCACCCGCAATGGCAAAAGACGCATGGATATTGTGGTAGGAATTTCGTTTGCAGATTCAATTGATGATGGTTTAAATGTGCTTAAAGATATTGCCGCAGCAGAGAGTCGACTATTGGCTGAACCTGCACCAAAAGTTATGGTGGCATCAATCGGTGAAAGTGCGGTGAATATTCAATTACGGGCATGGACAGTCAATGGCGATTATTGGCAAACAGTTTGGGATCTTAATAAACGCGTTAAAGAATCTATTGAGCAAGCAGGGCTGACAATTCCATTTCCGCAGCGCACTTTGCATATTGCTGAATCGATGGCATCGGCGATTTCTGTTAACAAAGAAACATAACCGTTGCGTTTGAAGGTATCTGAAAGTAGAAAAGCTCGTCAGTGTTAGTTGACGGGCTTTTTTACTTATACAGAACCGATTTTATTGTTACTAGTCACTATTGGCTAATAGTGAAAGTTACGTCAAGATCATCACCCGCAGTTACCGTAACAGGTTTAACTTGGTACAGCGTAAATGCCTCATCGCGTTGTTCAGCATCATCAATGTGTGCCGCGCAAGTGTAAGCTAATTGATAGTCACCAGGGGTGATGAAAGCAAGCTCAAACTCATATTGGTTGTCGTCGCTATCAAATACCACATCGGCTGTTGCCAATGGCGCATCAACAGGTGTTTCATTTTCGGTTACTTCGTAATTATCCAGAGGCTCGGCTATATCACTGCTATAAAGGTAAACTGCATGACCGAATGAGCCATCTTCAGCTGCTAGTGCGATATTATCTGTTTCGCAGTTGGCAATAAGTGCGTCGCTCACAGTACCTTCAATATCTTCTGACTCAGCTAAGTTCTCTAAACGAACGCCGCGAGGTTTTAAGAATATTTCATTGCTGCTCTGTGGATCTACAAGCGACTTTTTCAAATCAAATTCAAGTACAAAATCATTATCAGTTTGATTTAGGGTAAAGCCGTCAAGTTGGATTTCACCGATACCGTCATTACCTTTACGTTTAACAACCAAAGGTGCAATGCTTCCGTCTTCATACACAACGTGTGAGGTCATAGTAAGATCGTTTTCATCGCCATTAATAATATCGGCACGGAGCCATGAATATTCCCCTGCGGGTACGTCTTCGTCATCTAATAATGAGAAAATATCATCGCCAGTGTAATCAAGCAGGTTTACCATTTCAGGTTTAGTTTCGTCATCTGCTTTACGTGTTTCAAAGGTAATATTATCTGCGCCATTAGCTTGCTTAAGAGTAATAGAGTTAAATACGACATTGACTTCTTGTAAGCCGCTAACAGGTGCATCAGAGACACCCAAGCTAAATTTTGCAGATTGCGGTGGTGTAGGTGAGTCATTGTTATCTGAACCACCACATGCCGTGAGTGCAACTAAAATGACGCTACTTAATAATGTTGTTTTGATATTCATAATTTAACCTTTTTTCTCAGTGTTGGCATCAGTGTAGAGGTTAAAGCTTAATGCAGCTTGAATTTATAAATATCAGCAGTTGTAAAACAGGTTGGTTTATTATTCTTTAGAGAGTTACTGACAGAAAATGTTATTTAGCCAAATTCGTATTAAATATAGGTGTTTTTAAAGCACTTTATTGCTAGGCTAAATATATACTTATAGAGATGTTAGGCTTTCATGCTAGATAAAATTTTACACGATTTTTTAGTCATTTGGGCGACTATCGACCCTATTGGGACAATGGCATTATTCGCTGCTTTAACGGCTAAACTCTCCAGTGCAGAGCGTCGAAAAACGGCCTTTAAAACGGTTGCTTATGCTGCACTAGTATTGATAGGTGCGATTGTCGTTGGCCAGTTTCTATTGGCGGCAATGGGGATCAGTTTACTTTCATTTCAAGTATCTGGGGGAATTATTTTATTTTTGTTTGGATTGCAAATGGTCTTCTCAAATCCTGATCCAAAAGGGGATGTAGAGCCACAACACGACATTGCAATTTTTCCTTTAGCCATTCCAGCAACCGCTTCGCCAGGAGCCATTTTAGCTGTTATTTTGATTACAGATAACCATATTTACAGCGTGCAAGAGCAGTTAATTACAACCTTTACTATGATCGTTATTTTGCTGATTACACTCATATTATTACTGTTGTCAGAGCGTATTTTAAAATTAATTGGCCCGGGCGGCGCATCAATTCTAACACGTATAATGGGTATGATACTGGCTGCTTTATCGGTTGAATTTATTATGGAAGCACTAGGGGTTGCTAAATGGGTTGCTAATAGTTAACTGCTATATGATTGAATAACATTCATATAGCTTCTCCATTTTTGTTCCACATTCGCTCAGTAACTTTATGTTGTTAAGGCCACGCATCAATAAAGTTAGGAGCAAACATGCAAGTCTTAGATTTAGAAAAACAAGGCGAAGTAAATATATTAATGAAATTATTTTTTATCAATTTTTTGATATTAGTAGGTTATCTAGCCAGCTCTGAGGAGAGCTTAAAAACATGACAAGGTCACAGTGACTATTATCACTAAAAAACAGTCTGTGCTGATAAGTTTATATAACCACAAGTTTGCCAGCAATAACCCCCAATACGGCGACTGAGGGCTCAGTGACGATTTCATAATGTGAAGTATTGATTAGTAATACGCATTACTGCTGAAATGGATATACAGATCCTAAATTTAAAATCTGGGTTAACTCATCGAGTGCTTGCCAGCTTTCAAGTAATAGGCTTGGATCGGCAAAGTCATCATTACTGAGTTTGTCACGGTAATGTTTATTAGCCCAAAGACTCAATTGTTGGTACTTACTATCCGTTAACATTACGTCGGGGTTAACAGCCGCTAACTCTTGCTGATTTAAGGCCACTCTTAAACGTAGACACGCTGGGCCACCGCCATTTTGCATACTTTGTTTTAAGTCAAAAAATTGCACTTGATTGATTGGGTTATCAGCGCTAATCAGCTCATTAATATAGGTATTTACTACGCCGTTATTATGACATTCTTGCGGTGCTACGAGTAACATTTTGCCATTGTCTAAACTCACTAACTGGCTGTTAAATAAGTAACTGGTGACGGCATCTTCAATACTGACTTTTGCAGTGGGTACTTCAATTATATGCAGAGTTTTTTCACCTAGATAAGCGTTTTTAATTTGTTGTAAAGCATTGTCTTGATTTAAAAAAGCTTGCTCATGGCAGAGCAACACATTAGCGTTACCAACAGCAATAACATCATTATGGAACACACCTTGATCAATCACTGCGGGGTTTTGTTGCAGTAATAACTGGCTTTCTGATTTTAATTGATGCAACCGGCAAATAGCTTGTGATGCTTCAAGTGTTTGACGGGCTGGGAATTTACTAGGCTTAGGTAAAGCACTATTAAAGCTACTTGCGCCAAATACGAACAGCTCTAACCCTTGCTTACCGTGCGCGTCTGTCAGGCGAGTATGGTTGGCGGCACCCTCATCACCAAAAAAGCCCTGATCTGGTAAATGCTCATGATGACTAAAGTAGCTGTCGTTATTGAACATGGCTTTGAGTAAGCGAGTTGTAGTTGTCGGCTCTAGCGAGCGGTGAAACTTGTTATTCAAATTAGCTGCAGTAAAGTGCACTTTGCCATCGAGGGTATCAGCGGAGGGAGAAACTGTGGCGGCATTTGCAGTCCACATTGCAGAGGCAGAATAACAGGCACGTAAAAGTACCGGATCAGCCTTAAATGCTTTACTGATCACTTCACTGTCTTTACCTGTAAAGCCTAAGCGGCGTAATACGTTGACGTCGGGTCTGGCATGCGGGGCAAAAACACCTTGGGTCAGCCCTAAATCATGCATTGCCTTCATTTTTGCAAGGCCTTGCAGCACCGCCTCTTTTGGATTTGAGTAACTGGCTGCATTACTTAATGATGCAACGTTACCATATGATAATCCCGCGTAGTTGTGAGTCGGACCAACAAGGCCATCAAAATTTACTTCTACTGCTGTCATGATCATCCCGTAATTTTCTTATAGTAAGTGATTAAACTATACAGAAAATAGCCTGCGATGGTTTAATTAAAATTAGCTAACTCTAGCTCCACTGTTTGCAAGCTGTGTTGCAAACGTTTTTGAGCCGCGAGTAAATACGTTTTCTGTTGCGATATTCTTGCTTGCTGTTGACGCAGTGCTTTATAAATAACGCGTTTCGGTAAATTATAGTGCTCAGATGCTTCACTGATCGTTAATTGATGCACCGATAATTTTTTGATCGCTTCATCTAAGTGCGGATAATTATTTAACATATCTGCGCTCCTTTTCAGATGTAGTGTGTGGATCGTTAGCATGGTGAACATGCCAAATACTAATGTCTAAGCGCCATAATAAATACAACATGTGATAAAAGTTAGTCATAGCTCGAGCTCCCTGTAGACGAGATAATGAAGTTAAAACTCATGGTTTATGAGTCACTTTTATATAAGAAAAATTTGTGCCAGAGTTTAAACTTATTTTTAGTTATTTTAGAACAGTGGGTTATGACTTTTGTATTGTTTTTATTTAATGGGGAAGCACTAATGTAGTGAAAAATACGAGATGATTTGCACTTTTATGATGCGTATCTTTAGTGCTAAGAGGAGTAGAGTTGTTCATTATTTATAACTTGGTTTAGATATTGAATACGTTTTAAAATTAAAGCGAATTCAGACGTATAAAACCGTAGTCGCTTAAAGTAAGTAACATGCCCTCTGCAATGATTCGTTACTTGTCTTAAGAGGGCGATTGAGATTAACTAAAACCCTTCAAGCACCAACTTACCGCGTGACTGATGAGATTCTAATATTGCGTGCGCTTTCATTAAATTCTCGACGCAAATTTTCCCTAAGTGTTGGCCTAAGGTGGTTTTGATGGTGCCGTTATCAACCAGCAGGGCTAACTCAGTCAATAACTCATGTTGCGCTATCATATCCTTGGTTTGGAACATTGAGCGGGTGTACATAAACTCCCAATGTAGCGAGATACTTTTACGTTTAAGTTTTAAAATATCAAAGCTGGCTGGGTCGTCAATTAACGCCAATTTACCTTGTGGCTTGATCACTCTAACTATTTCATCAAGGTGTTGATCGGTATGTGTGAGGCTAATAACGTAGTCAAACTCCCCAAGGCTATGTTCCGTTCGTTGTGCATCTAAACCTTTTGAGTGGTCAAGTATATGTTCAGCCCCTAACTCGTTTAGCCATTTCACACTATCAGCTCTAGATGCAGTGCCTACAACCGTTAAGTTAGTAAGTTGTCTTGCTAGCTGTACTAAAATTGAGCCAACACCACCTGCAGCCCCAATTACTAATAATGACTCAGGCTTTGCATCTTTGCTGCGTGATACTTGCAAACGGTCAAATAATAATTCCCAAGCGGTAATGCTGGTTAATGGCAGTGCCGCAGTTTCAGCGTCATTTAAAGAAGCCGGGGCTTTGCCAACGATGCGTTCATCCACCAGTTGCAGTTCAGCATTGCTGCCAGCGCGAGTTAAGTCACCTGCGTAATATACGCGATCGCCTACATTAAAAAGACTCACTTTATCGCCTACGGCTTTCACTATACCAACCGCATCCCAACCAATGATTTTATGGCCCTCATCTGGGCTGACATTAGCACGAATCTTAGTATCAACAGGGTTGACCGAAATTGCTTTTATTTCTACCAATAAATCATGGCCTTGTGCCGTTGGTGTGGGTAGTTCAATCACTGTAAAAGAGTTTGCGTTAAGTGTTTTTGTTGCTGTTTGGTAACCAATGGCTTTCATGTTTTGCTCCGTTAAATCATATGCTATCTGCACACTATAGCGCAGCTTTATAATAGAAAAAGGGCGTTATGACTGAATCACTATCAAATATTTTTTGATAATAATTATTACTTGTTACGCTAAATCAGTATTGAGTTTATCGAGCAGAGTAATTAATTGCATTGCCTCTTGTTCATTGATTGAAGGAAATTGACAGCGTATTTGCTGAGGAATAGCAGTTGCTTGTTGTTGCATTTCTAGTCCTTGTGGCTGTAATTTAACACGTTTTTTGCGCTTGTCATCCTCATCTTTAATAACCATTACTAACTGTTTATCGGTCATTTTTTTTAAAATTTGGGTCATGGCTCCACCGTCTATGGCGGTTTTTTGCAGTAAGTGCGCAATCGTTATTTTATCTTCTTCCCACAACGCCATCATCACCACGTACTGTGGGTAGGTCAGTTCAAGTGTACAGAGTGCATCACGATATGCACGTACCACAGAGTTGGATGCCATATATAAACGATGACAGAGTTGATTATCTAATTTTAGTTGCGGATATTTCATAGCGACTCTCGAATAGTGATGTTGCATTTTAGTTTGTATGCAAAGTATTTGCAATGTTCAATAAATTGGTCTATTGTTTTGCATGCAAAATAAATTTGATTCCACTTAAACAAGGAAAACACCATGAAAGAATTACTACAAGTCGCGTATACAGCAAAAGCATCAGCAACAGGTGGCCGTGAAGGCACCGCAAAATCAGACGATGGTCGTTTAGATGTGGCACTTTCAACGCCTAAAGGTTTAGGTGGCGATGATGGTCAAGGTACAAACCCTGAGCAATTATTTGCCGCAGGTTATGCCGCGTGTTTTATTGGCGCATTAAAATTAGTTGCAGGCCAAGCAAAAGTAAAACTGCCGGCAGATACCCGTATTGACTCAGAAGTGTCAATTGGTCCAATTGAGGGTGGTTTTGGTATTGCAGTAAAGTTAGCAGTGTTTGTGGGTGATGTTGATAAAGCCACAGCTGAGCAATTAGTTGCTAAAGCGCATGAAGTTTGCCCTTATTCAAATGCAACCCGTGGCAATATTGCGATTGAGTTATCAGTAATTTAATTTTTTATATACCAGCTTAGCACTGCTAAGTTGGTATGCCACGATTACCTTATTTAAACAGACTGCCAATCTGGAGCGGTCAGTTAATCAAGTTTTTTCAATAATCTACTGTATCATTTCATAATTAGACTAAACTCTTTATGTAGTTTAATTAGAGGAAAACAGGAATGCGGCAGTTAGCGTTAGCAAAAAAATTACTTTGGCTCACTTTAGGCAGTATATTTTTAACAGTACTGGTATTGTCGAGTGTGCTGTGGTGGCAACTTTCAAGTAGTAATGAAGTACTCTCAGTACAAGCTGAAAAGCTGATTGTTGCAGAAGTTGAAGATAAACTGGTCACTAATGCTGCAGCCTACGGTGAGAAAGTTGCTGGATTTATCAACGAAGCGTACCGTGTTCCATTTTCTTTAGCAGCTACATTAAGCAGTCAAAGTGCAGCAGATACTTTGACTCGTGAATCAGTAGAGCAGATAAACCGTGCAATCATTACTGGTAACTCATTGCTTTCATCTATTTATTCTCAGTTTGAGGCCGATGGTTTTGATGGTAATGATCAACAATATAGCAATGGCTATGATCACTCTGTAGCAGGACAAGGTACGTTAGAGATTTACTTTACGCGCAGTCGTGATGGGGTGGTTGAACAGCAAGTTGTGGAAGATGCCAAAGAGAAGTACGTAACCACCTTAAACGAATTTGGCCTACGCGAAGCCGAATGGTATTTATGTGCCAAAGACAATAAAAAACCCTGCATAATGGAACCTTATCTATACGAGATATCACCAGGGTATTCAGAAATGATGACTTCATTGACTGTGCCGATATTACGTTCCGGCCAGTTTATTGGTTTAAGTGGTGTTGATATTACCCTGCCTGTTTTTCAAACTATGACTGAGCAATTATCAAAAGAGTTATACAATGGTCAAGCGCGTGTGACGTTGCTCAGTTCACTTGATTTGATTGTGGGTAGCAGCCACTATAAAGAAAAGTTAGGACGACCATTTAAAGAAGCCGTACCAGCTGCTATTTTTAATTATTACAGTAGCTTAAATAATCAGGCCAATGTACAAAAGGTGGCTAGCGAGTACTTAGTTAACTATCCAATTGAAATTAAACTAGCAGAAAAAAAGTGGACACTGTTAGTGGAGGTGCCAGCAGCCTTGGCATTACAGGGTCCGCAACAACTTAGTGAAAGCATGCAAGAAAATGCTAACACCCTAGGTGGGCTAATTTTGATATCGGGTTTAGTGATAGCAGCGGCTGCATTTATTATTATGACTTTAGTTATTAAGAGTATTGTGGCGCCATTACAACAGATCCAGCAGCGAGTTGATAATTTGGCCAGTAGTGAAGGTGATTTAACGCAAACCTTAAGTGTTGATACACATGCTGAATTAATTGCATTGGCGATTGGCTTTAACGCATTTTTAGAAAAGCTCCGTGATTTAATTGCGCAATTAAAAAATGTATCTGGGCAAACTAAGCAGCAAGCAGAAATTGCAGCTCATGTTGCAGTTGATACAAAACAGAATGTACAAGCGCAATTTCAAGAAATTGAAAGCGTGGTTACGGCAATGAATGAAATGAGTGCGACTGCACTAGAGGTGGCTCGCGCATCAGAGCAATCAGCGCAACAGGCAGATGAAATTAATACCTTAGTGATACGCAGTGAAGCGAGTTTATCGTCTGCGGTATCACAAGTTAAAACGATGTCTGATGAAATAAAACAAGCTAATCAGGCGGTTGAAAAAGTTGCTTCGCGTAGTAACGATATTACGCAGATTTTAGATGTGATCCGCACAATTTCAGAACAAACCAATCTACTCGCTCTAAATGCGGCTATTGAGGCGGCTCGTGCAGGTGAGCAAGGTCGAGGTTTTGCTGTAGTTGCTGATGAAGTCAGGGCGCTTGCTTCAAAAACACGTGCCTCAACCGACGATATAAGTGGTTTAATTGATAATTTACAACTTGAAGTTGGTAATGCATCAACGGTGATTGAGCAAGGTGTGGTACGAGCACAAACCGCAGTAGATGAAACCACCGTTGCCTTTGATGCATTGCATAGTGTAGTAATCAAAGTGGAAGAAATTACCAATCAAATTACTCAAATTGCCACTGCTGCTGAGGAGCAAAGTTCTGTTACAGAGGAAATCAATCGTAATTTAACATTGATCTCTGATGCTGCTTCGCAACTGGCCGATTTGTCAACGCAGGCGGGAGATGGCAGTCAAATGCTTAATAAATTAGTCGCTCAACAAGATGACGAGCTCAATAAGCTAAAAACCTAAACTTCAATAAAAGGCAGTGACATCGTTACTGCCATTTTTAGTTGCTTATTTCTAAAGTACTTGGTCGTTATAGTTGCTTAATTGATGAGAACATTTGCTCGATCAAGGGGCCAGCTAATGCGTGTGTATTTGGTCTGTTTAAGTAACTGCGTAAACCTGTGAATTGGATTTGAAAATACCTTGCGTACTCAACCGCTGCAATTTTAGTATCAAGCTCTTTATACTGTTGAGCTTTTTCAAATTGAGCTGTTAAAAATGCTTCAAACTTATTTGCGAGATCAGTGCTTAATAATTTCAATGTTGGCTCATCTTCGGTGAACTCGTAGTTGGCTTTAACTAGCATGCAAAGTTTACTTGGCGCGCACTGAGCATCTTCAATTAGAACCTTTTTAACAAAAGCAGCTAATCCGTTGAGTACACTTTCATGTTCATTGAGTGCGGTAATTAATTGGCCTTGCATTAGTTGGGCATAATCTTTGATTGCTTCACTGTACAAACCTTCTTTTGAACCAAAAGCAGCATAAATACTGCCCGGGCGCATATTAATAGCATTTTGCAGATCACGTGTTGATGTGGCATTAAAGCCTTTTTGCCAGAACAGTTGTCCTGCAGTACGTATTACTTCATCACGTTCGAATTTTATTTTATTGGCCATCACACGTTTACTCTATTTGAACACTTGTTCAATTTTAACTTGAACAGTTGCTCAAAATCAAATAGTATGAGTTTGAACATACTTAAACACTTTTAATTTGGAGTTAAACAATGGCTGAATTTACTTTATACACGCAAGATAACGCCCCTGAAGCGGCAAAACCCTTAATGGAAAAGTCAGTAGCGGCTTTTGGTATGCTACCTAACCTACATGCAGTAATGGCCGAGGCACCTACTTTGCTTGAAGGTTACCAAGTTTTGCATGAATTGTTCCAAAATACCTCATTCAATGCTGAAGAATTAACTGTTGTATGGCAAACAATTAATGTTGAGCATGCATGTCATTACTGTGTACCTGCACACAGCGCGATTGCAGCTAGTATGAAAGTAGATCAAGATATTGTGGATGCACTGGTTAATAAAACCCCGCTTGCAGATGAAAAGTTAGAAGTGCTTCGTGAGACTACACTTGCGATGACGCAAAACCGTGGTGTGATCAGCGACGAACAAATTGAAAAGTTTTTTGCAGCAGGCTATGCACAGCAGCAATTACTTGAAATTGTGTTAGGGTTATCTCAAAAAGTGATGAGTAATTATACAAATCACCTTGCAAATACCCCGGTAGATGAGCCGTTTAAAAAGTTCGCTAAGTAAGTATATTTGCGCGGGTGAAAGCCCGCGCTAACGCAGTTTTTGTTCCGTTATTTAAACTTCACTTCCTTTTCACTGCGAATATATATACGCTCTTCAGGTTTGGTCCACTCACCTTTTTTTAAGTAAGAGGTAAGGACAATAAATTTATCGTCTTTATATTCACTAGTAGAGCGTACTTTTGTGATTCCCTCTTTCGACCCTGTCACCGTTTCATATGCAACAAATTTAGTAGGCGACAACACATTCATAGTGCCTTTTGTATAAAAACCAGCAGTGGTGAAGTAGTAAAAAACAATCGATTGTTCTTTGCTATCCCAAAAAATCATCGACTCTCCACCGTAAACTCCTTCGTTTATAGAATGCGAGGTACGAATGGCTTTACCGTTTAAAGCACGCTCCCACACACTAACATCTTGGATAGGGGGCTTACCTGGTTCAACCTTAAAGTCAGCTTGCCAAGTTCCTAAGTAAGGTTTAAATACTGCAAGCTCTTTAGCAATCTCTATAGAATCATTTGCTAAAGCGAAGCCACTCGAAGTTAAACAAAGGGTTAGTAAAATAGTTTTTAAGTATGACATAATAAAAATCTTGTTATTTTCTATAATCCCAGTATAGGTTAACGTTTGTTAATAAAAAAAGTATTATTGTTGTTTTCGAGCAGTTTTTTAGCTGTTTTAGCGATCGGTGGGTTTTTAGAATACTGGCCGATGATGGTCTCAAGTGTCTATATGTTTATGAGTGCGATCACCATTTTAGTTTATAAATGGGATAAACGTTTAGCAATTGACCCTGTAAATCAAACTGTCAGAGTTCCTGAGCGGAGTTTACATATTCTGGCTGTGTTGTGTGGTTGGCCGGGGGCATTATTAGCACAGCAGTGGTTTCGGCATAAATCAAAGAAACGTCCATTTATTGCTATGTTATGGCTAATGATCCTTATCAACTGCAGTGCGCTTGCATACCTTTATTATTGGCAACACAGTTGATTTAGGGCAGCATTAGGTAATGGCTTTCATAAGGTTACTATTATGTCCTTCTTTTATCGCTGTTATCACTTTGCTTTAAAGTGTATTGTACTTTTTATAGGTATTCCAAATCCACGTTTATATACAGGATACAGTGGTTTTACGCTGTGGTTAAAAAGCTGGCCAAAAGAAAAACCTTTATTAGTGGTAAGCGATACAACGTTAGTAAAGCTTGGAGTGCTTGATGAAATACTCAATTTGCTTGATGAACAAACTATAACATGGCACCTATATAACGATGTTGCGCCTAACCCAACTATAGATAATGTAGAAAATGGACTCGCCACTTACAACTCTAAAAGTTGTACAGGGATCATCGCTATTGGCGGAGGCTCAGTGATAGATTGCGCGAAATTGATAGCGGCTCGTTCAGTTAAACCTAAAAAATCAATTAAGCAATTAAAAGGTTTATTTAAGGTTTTAAAAAGACTCCCCCCTTTATGTGCGATTCCTACAACGGCAGGTACAGGGTCAGAAACCACGGTAGCAGCAGTGGTAAATGATCCCAATGCGCAGCAAAAATATGCAGCAACAGACTTTACTTTAGTACCAAGTGACGCTGTATTAATACCCGAACTTACTCAATCAGTACCAGCACATATTACCGCGACTACAGGCATCGATGCTCTTACACATGCAATTGAGGCTTATATAGGTATTAACGGTTTGACATTTAGCAATGAGCGATCATTGCAGGCTATTGATCTTATTTTAAAAAATTTATTAATCGTACATAAAAAAGGGGATGATCTAGCCGCTCGTGAAAAGATGCTATTAGCTTCATTCTATGCGGGTCAGGCATTTACCCGTGCATCGGTTGGTTATGTTCATGCCATAGCTCATCAGTTTGGAGCTCATTATGGTACTCCGCATGGCTTAGCTAATAGTGTAGTACTGATGTCGGTTTTGCGTTTTTATGGTAGCACGATAGATGGTAAATTAGCGGATATCGCTGATTATTGTCAGCTAACTTGCTCACAACAAACACGTTCAGAAAAAGCTGCAATGTTTTTAGCTACACTTGAACAGTTACTCACTAACTTAGCTATTCCGCTCAATTTAAAAGAGATCAAACGTTCTGATATCCCATTATTGGCAAAGTCAGCTATAGCAGAAGCGAACTGGAATTATCCAGTAGCAAAGTTTATGAGCGAAGCACAGTGCCAAATGATTATTAATGAAGTCACTATTGAATAAACATGCTTGCTATTATTCACAAAGACTAGGTAGGCTATTTTCATATTCACCGTATGGTTTTTAACAGCATCATATAAAAGGCACTGTATAAAACTGTGGCTTTGTATTTAAACTACATGTCGTTTTAAAAGCACTGATGGCAAGGTACGCTTGCCATCCTTAGCAATTATAGCGCTGATTGGCTTGCTTCAATTTTATCTAACTCAATGGTTAGAATTGTTTTTTTGTCAACAGTAACCCACTTTCTATAGGTGAGGTAACCATCTTTTGTGACTTCGATGTCGTATTTACCTTCATCGAGCTCAATGCCAGCTTCGTATTTTGGTTTTATGTTCATGATACGAATACGTGCATCTTCAGGAGAGGTGAGCACTGTTAAAGAGATTGTGTTGCTTTGTGGCTCTTCAACAACGATTGGCTGTTCTACTGGGGTTGGTTGAGGTTCTATTTCAGGGCTACTTGAACAACCCGACAGCATCACTATTGCAACTAACGCACTTAACTTTTTCATAATTACTCCATTAAATTGTTCATTATAAACATCTTTGTTTATATTACTGACAGTAATAGTAAAGTATGGAATAACAGAAAAGGGAGATTATGTATCTACTTTAGTCTTCCATGACTTTAATATTTACTTTATTTGAAATCAGTCTGCATTTTAGTATGTATCAGGTTAAGGTTCAAATAATAGTTGCAAAAAATACTGGGTTTTAGCTGTTTTATTATAATAATCACAATAAATACTTTATGACTACTATAATGGAACAGTGAAAAAACTAGCTCAGGATTCTTACAGTCTTATATTTAGTAAAGTGTTTCCAAGCTGTAAAGCTAATTAATACAAATGCAGTGATGTAGAAAACTAAAATAGTCACTCTGATCATTAGCAAACATATGATCACAAGAAGATGCAGAGCGTGATATGAATAACTGAGCTTTTTTAAAACAGCAAGGCATAAGGCTTAGCTTGCTGCGGGGGATTGACTTCCATGTTTTGCGTCCTTAGTGTTTTGCATTAGCGTAATTTACTTGTTTAATTTAGTGTGCACTTTGTGCAGTGATAACGTCATCATCGGTATTATCACGCTCAAAGTTCAGGTTAAACTGACCTTGGCGATTAATGGTAAAAATAGCGCGTGTCCAGTTTTCTGGTTGGTGCTTAGTGGCATTCTCAAAAAGGGTGTTGAATAACTCAATGATTGCGTCAGAAACAGTGATTGGGTGTTCGCTTGAGTTATCTGCTTTCTTAAAGTGAGCTGTGCATTCAAGCTCGCTTTCATCTTCACAATTTAAAACAAGCTGTGCCTCTAGCCACGGCTCATTAATTTGCTGATAAAGGTACTGACCGAGTTGTTGGGGGATGTTTTTAATGTTTGGTTGCATGTGCTGTCCTTAGCGTTAGAAAATGTCATAATTAGGGAGAGAGCTTCTTCATTCATAAGCGTTTTTAAATTACTATATTCTTTCTAAATAATTTTCAAATTCAAGATTTCTATGCTTCTTCGCTAATAGTTGATTGATTTTTAGCATTATGTCGATCTCTTTATCACTGGGATCGTTAAATTGTAATGAAATAAATGGAGTGTAATGATCAAGAAATACTTTCGTAAGTTCTAATAGCACCCTATGAACTATCTCGCAAAAAAATTGGGTTATCTGCTCATCTGTTAGATCTTCATCATAAAGGTCATCAAATATTTCTTCTATCCTTTCATTAATGTCGTTAAATTTCTCATATTCGTAAAAAATATTATCCCATTCAGATACAGAGTATTTGACTGTTAGCCAATCGCTTTCAGGATATTTTTCTTTTTTCTTTTCCAAATAATCATTAGAGTTCCAAGAAAAGCCAAATGCACTAAAGCCTGAATCACAATGAATAGCTATTGAATTTATGTCCTTATATTTGTGAATCAACTTTTTCAAGAGCGCTTTATAAATATCACTTAGATCTTCGACAAGTTGATATTTTTCTTGTTCAAGATTCATATTGTTCTACCTTTTGATATTGTTGCCCATTGCTCTAATACTTTGAGTATCGCTTTTTTATTGCCTTGAGATGTATTCAGCATTTCATTCAGTTGAGCCTGAGGCTCTAATCCATGTTGTCCTTTTATGTTAGGTGCCCAAGCAAAATTCTCCCTAGATAATAAAGGATTAATACCTACATCTTCAAGAATTTTCCGATTTGCAACACCATATTTACCACCTCCTTTCTTCTCTACTAAATGGTGAGCATGATTCGGAGGTCCGGGGTATTTAGTTCCTGATATTTCTTCATAATATTTCTTCCAATTGTCTCCCCACATGTTTTTGCCACTTTTTAAAGAGCCGAAATATATAGCATCCTGTATTTCGCTTGAAGATAACCCTTCATTTGCAAGCTTTATTTTCCATGTTCTAAAATCCTTGCGGCTTAACGTAGAGAACTCATTTGCATACTTTTCAATTAATAAGCTATTAGAAATCTGCTTACTTTCTTTGCTCTTTGCCCCCTTTAAATCATTCCCTTCTGGGGCTTCTAATTCATTGGCTACTGTTTTCTTCGGTTTACCTACCACTCCTGTATTTACAGGTGGCTCAAATTCATCTAGGGCTTTGTTTACCCGATTGCCAATTTCAGTTGCGGCGTTTTTAACGCCTTGGTCAATTTGCGGGGTGACTTCATCAAGCTGTTTGACCATGGCTTGCATGCCGTCAATGGCTGAGTCTGGTAGCAGTAAGTCATATTTCCAGCTGGTTGAGACTTCTTGTAATGTATCTCTAAAGCCTTTGATTACGGCTTTGACTTCACTGGCTGCTTGTTTGCCTAAATCTTGCCAGTTTATTTCCCGTAAGTATTTTACTGGGTCGCCTTTGCCGAGCTTGCGTAACACTGCAATGGCGGCTTCCATCGACTCACCACTGTTTTTAATGACGACTTTACCCACGCCTTTTACAGCAGAACCAAAGAGTGGAATTAAGCCAATGGCGGTGAGAGTAAAGGCTATCCAGCCGTCGCTGTCGTTTGCTTTGTCATCATCCGTGAGCAGCATGGTATTAGCACAAATATCCCGAATATCCATGATTTGGTCAACTACGGGTATCATCGAAATAATCGTACCAACAACGATTTGTGAGGTACTGGGGTTTTTATTAAAGTCACCTTGCAGTGTGCCCCATAACCAATCGCCTGCTTGGTTGGCTAAATTGCCTGCTTCTTCCAGTTTCGCAGTGTTACCGCTATTGATCATCTGCACAGCATCGGCGGTGGTTATTTGCCCATACAATGGGTTTGGTGTGGTGTTATCTTCAGGCTGAAAATCACGGCTATCTTCACCGTATTTAACACTGAACTGGCCGTTTGGAATATTGGTGAGTTGCGCTTTACCGCTGCCGTCTAATTGTCCGGTAGCTTGTGTGCCATCATCGAAGGTGATGGTGTAGGGGGCATTCTGCACCGGGCTGCCGTCTTGATATACATATTCTAAATCGACGACACTGGCAGTCGTTGCCGCAACCCCTGAATCGTTAATGTTTACATTATTAATACGACTAATACTGGCCGGATTTGAGGCACTTGGGCTACTAGCTGTTTGTGGGCTTTCAATGTCGTAATCAACCGGCCCATCAAAGGTGATGAGGTTACTGTCGAGTGTGAGCACATTGGTGGCGATGATGGTGGCGTTGCCTTGGCGGTCGAGTTTAATTTCGCCGCCGGCGTTATGAATGATTAAATCGCCTTGCCCAGAGCCTGTGATGTTTATTGAATCGTTGGTTTGTAAGAATGTTGAGCCGTTTGCTACGTTGAGCTTTAAGTTACTGTTATTGGTTTTAAGTACAATGTCACTTTGTGCGTTTATTTTTACCGCACGGCCAGAGACTAATGACAGTTCTTGATCTGCTGTTACACTGACTTCTTTACCGTTAATGTTTTGATTGCTGGCACTTTGGTAATTGATGTTGCCGTTGTTGGTTTGTTGCGTCACTGCATTTTTGACATCAATAAATTGATTGTTTTTGATAACAAACTGTACGTTGTTTTGCTCGGCTTCTAGGCAGAGATCTTTTCCGGCATGTAAGTTAATGGTGCCTAACTGACTAATCCATTCGATGAATTGGCGTCCCGACTGTTTGGCATTTAGCTCAAAGTAATGTTCACTGGCAAGGGTTTGCAAAATAACTTTTGGCTCATTGTCGTCGTCATCAAATAATAATTCGTTGTGGGCTGCAGTTAATAATCGGTTATGCGTTGGGTTGGCGGCAGTGACAACACTGGGTTGATCGCTATTTAGTGCAAAACCCATAATAAATGAATGATTTGGGTCGTTGTTAATACAGCCAATCAATACTTCTGAGTCACCGACTAATGGAAAATGCCAACCTGTGGCTTGGGGCTGGTTTTGGCACGCATACAGCGCCAGTTTTTGTAGTGCAGGGCTTGATTGCGTAATCGGCCTAGCTGTTTTGTCAAAATCAACGCGAGATCTGTATTGTCCGTTGTCATCAATAAATGCATTGCCAGTCAATGACTCTACTTTCGCAGGAAATGCCATCGGTTTTGCTTGATGGGGAACCGGGAGCGGCTTAAAGGGGGTGCCTCGCTCAATAAAGTGGGCTGTACAGCTGTATTTAGTTAGCCCCTGATGGCTACTTTCATCACTCGGTTGTGTACTAAAATGCTCAACAGCAATGCACATCAAGTCGCTACTAGTACCAGTGCCAGTATGGTCATCTAATGAGATTGAGCATCCTGCAAATAAATCACACACGTTACCCGTTAAAGTGACTATTTTATTTAAGCTGGCGAGCGCATTGCTAAAATTTTGTGCTTGCGCACTGGCTTGGGACTGTGAAGGAGCACATGGCTCAAAGAATGACTGACTGTTACTAGCTACCGTACTAAACTGCCCGTATGCTGCGCTGCTTGCGGCGTTATTATAAATAGATTGGCTTAGTTGCGCGTGCATAAAACCAACAAAATCTTGCTGATCTTGGTTATTCATTCCGGCACTGTTTATTACTTGTAATATACCTCGTTCAAGGTAGGGGCTATTTAAATTGCTGTCGCTTATTACGAGTATTTCAGCACCTTCTTTACTTTCAAACCAATAAAATAAGCCGTGCAGCGACAGTAAGCGATGAAAAAACTGCCAATTACTTTCCATAGCCTGCACGCATTGTGGCATATCGGCCAGTGATTGGGTGACTCTAAAGTCAACTTGACTCGTTGCATAGCCTGCTTGATAGGCTAGATGTTGCAGCACATCCTTTAAATTAACACTGATAAAGACTTTACTGTTGGTGGTGGTTTTTAGGGTGCTTAGCCTATCTTGAACAATGACACGATAACGACGTTTTTTGTGCTTTTGCCCAGGGTATAACCCTAAATCAGTACATTGAGTTATTAATCCTGATTGATGCCGATAATAATTGTCTTTATTTACAAATGTAATTAATGCAGCGTGTGAGGTGAGATCATTAAACTCTTCGCTATATGGAGTGTCGAAAATAAGGTCAAACGTGAAGCTGTTATTTAGGCGCTCAATGCCATTTACCTGTGTTACGTTCATTGTCTTATTATTAACATCTAACAATAATCGTGATTGAGACATGTCCTTGTCCTTTTCTTACCTTGGTCGATAATTCGTGTAAAAATACACATTACGCTATAGATAATCAATTAAATATTTGTAATCGAGATTATTATACTGAATTTTTATTAGTTCATAATGGGTTCAGCTTGAAAGTTATATATAACTAATCGTTTGTTATTAGAATCCGATTTTTTTGATAAATTGTTGTATTTTTACGTTAGATTAAGTTGACATTTTAACAACTATGTTTGTATTATGCGCCCATTCTAAGGACGGAATAGCTACGGTGTTGGCGTAATTTTTCACTTGTTAAGTTAAATCAAGGATGATTAGATGACTAAAAAAGATTTTATAAATCAGGTTGATTGCCTATACTCATTGGCTTGGTCTCTAACCTGTAATATCTCCTCCTTACTTGATCAAACAGGTATTCCCGCGCATCGTGTGTTTTCTGAGTCTGTGCTGGATCAGTTTTTCTTTTTTTTAAACAATCCCCCGAAAAATGATGGCAACATTATTTTAATTAATGAAAATATATCCAGTTATATTAAAGAATTAATAGTTTTAAATTCAAAGTTAATATCATCCACTGATCATGTCGTTATTAAATCTTTAGCTGTTGAAAATCAAGAGAATAAAGGTTCAAGTCTTTTTAATAGGATTCTCAACAGTAACCGATGGTCTGATTGCGCTTCAGTGCGTTTTAATCGGGTTATTTGTCCTGTTTACGAAGAGATCCTTTGTAAAAACTGAATAATCAATTTAAAAATATCTAATGAGGTATTAAATGCGTTTCGCAATAAATAAATTAATTTTGGCTGTGTTATTAATGTCGCTAGCCGGATGTATGAGTACGAATGTTGAATTAGACATTACAGCAACCGACAATTTAAATTTAAATCAATTTGATGAAGCACTCCCTGTAGTGCTGAGAGTATATCAATTATCTGATATTCAGAGCTTCAAAACGGCGACTTTTGAAGAGCTTTGGAAATCAGATAAGTCAGTATTGGCAAATACCTTGATCACGCTGGAGGAGAGAACAATAAACCCAGCAGAGAAGACTAATATTACTTTTGAACAAGCAGAAAATGCCCGTTTTGTAGCAATTGTTGCGTTATTTAGGGATCGTCAAGGTGATAAATGGAAAACCTACTACGCGTTAGGTGATGGTCCTGTGAAATTGTCAACGTCGTTGGATGTGTTGATCACTAATAACGAAGTGCAGTTGCCTGATGTGGAAGAGGCACAGTAATGAGTATTAAAACCCCTGCAAAACCTGTCTGGGCTGAAGGTGTGCTATTAGCACAACAGCACTTTCAGTTATTTGATGAATATCATGAGCAGAATCAAATTGTCAGACAAAACCTAATTTCACCTTTGTTATTTGGTATACAACATCTTGCAATTGACGAGTCAGCGTTGTCGCGCGGGTTGTTGAAAATTAATAGCTTCAAAGTATTACTTGAGAATGGTCGCTTGCTTGATTTTGATCGTCAGCAACATGATGAGTTAAAGCTTGAGTTAGATCCTAATACTGATGAAGTCATAATTTATATAGCTATTGCCGCTAATAAAGTGGTTAGCAACATTGAAGGGTATGCAACTACTGGCCAATTAAGTGCTTACCATGCGGATTACATTGAATTAAGTGATAGCCATGATGCGGCTCGTAATCGCGAAGTATTAATAGCCCATCCTAAGTTCATTTTATTGACCGATAGTGATGTAAAAACATATTTTGATACGTTAGCGTGTTTAAAAGTTGCTCGTGCTGAAGATGGCTCTTTTATTGTCAATAAACATTTTGTACCACCGCTATTAAACATCGGTGCATCAGTTTATTTAACCGAACTTTTAAATCGTACCGCCAATCTGGTTAACGCAAAAGTGAATGTATTACTTGGGCGCAGAAAAAACTTTGGTTCAGTCACTGATTTTGGACCAAATGAGATGAATAGCTTTCTATTACTCAATGCAATGGCACCTTCGGCTAAACGTTTAGATCATTTAAAAAGCCTTTCTTTAGTGCATCCTGAGCGCATGTATTGCGAGCTGGTTGATTTGATAAGCTCAGTATCAATGTTTGAACACAGCGATTTAGTTAACCAAGTTCCACCGTACCAACATAAGCAACTTAGTCATGTATTTGGCAAGCTAGATGAGTTATTGACCAAATTACTCGAAGGAGTAGTGCCGAAGAAAATGGCAGGTCTTAAGCTTGAAAAAGTCTCTAACGCAATTTATCAAGTTGCCACTATTGATTCGGCAATCTTTGAGCATAATGACTTCTACTTAGCGGTGTACTTTGAAGCTGAAGATACCAAGTGGATTGAAACGTTTAGTGATCAAGTTAAAGTGGGCTCCACAGAAAAGCTCGATATTATGATTTCATCTGCGCTTGCCGGTGTGCAATTAACGCATTGTCAGCGACCGCCAAATAAATTAGCAATAAAGAGCGGTTATGAGTATTTCCGCCTTGAATCGCATGGTTATATTTGGCAGCAAATTATTGAAGAGCAATCATTGAGTTTATTTATTCCGTTTGGTTTGCAAGCTGCGCAAATCGAAATAGTCACTGTCGCGCGTAATTAAGTTAGGTGGAATGATGCAACAACAATCACAAGAGCAAGATTTAATCGCATGTATATCACCAGTTATTAATGCGTTATCGCCATTAAAGTTAAAACAATCAACGGAGCTGGAACTAAATGATTTTCGCGAGCAGCTTTTAAATAGCTTTGATGAATTTGAACGTCATTGTTATGCACAGCAGGTGACAACCAGTGTAATGCAAGAAGTAAAGTTTGCACTCACAGCTATGTGTGATGAGTTTGTGATGAGCTCGGGGGCGCATTTTCGTATGGATTGGATGTCGCGACCGTTGCAGCTAGAGTTTTTTGGCAATAACCGTGCAGGTGAAGAGTTTTTTGAACGCTTAGCGAAGCTGCGCACCGGTGGTGAGAATAAGTTTGCCGCTTTAGAAGTGTATTACATTTGTTTGCAACTGGGTTTTGAAGGGATCTACAAAGTTAAAGGGATCGAGCAGCTAAAAGCGTTAATTGTTGATATTCGCGCACAAATTGAAGATGTCAGAGGCACTGCTAGTGGGCAACTTTCTGACAATGGTGTACCTGCTGAAGGGTTTGCAATGAAGGTTGGGCGGAATGTGCCTTATTGGGTCATTTTATCGATTTGTTTGGGCTCAATCGCTTCATTATTTGCAGGCTTTCATTTTGTGATCAACAAACAAGCCACACAAAGTACACAAACCATCAATAACCAGGTGGAAGTGCTCACGCAATTGAATAAAACCAACGAGACACGATAGGGTAATACGATGCAAGGAAGAGTTAATAAAAGTGGCCTAGTGCATTTCTTACTGGGTTTAGTGTCATCTCGTGCAACGGGGCAATTAATCGGCTTGATTGCTGTATTAAGTATTGTGTGGTTCGCAGGACGCATGGTGGGCCTAGATACCACAGATAAGAAATTACTTGCTATGGGAGCAGTGACGGCTGTATTCCTTGTATTTATTTTTACGCGGTGGTTATGGACAAAACGATCTGGTGACAAACTAGCCTCAGAACTAGCTAGTCATAATGCCGGTTCGAGTGCTGAGCTTGATGAAATAAAAGAAAAGATGCAAGAAGCGCTTGGCTCATTAAAAGCATCGCACTTAGGCGCAGGCTATCGAGGCAATACCGCGTTATATGCATTACCTTGGTATATGATTATTGGTCCTTCGGCGACAGGTAAAAGTACACTTTTCGCTAATTCCGGCTTACATTTTCCTTACTCAAATTCTAGCGAATTGCATATTCAAGGTTTTGGCGGTACACGTAACTGTGATTGGTGGTTTTCAGATCAAGCGATCTTAATTGATACCGCGGGACGTTATACAACTGAGCAATCAGAAAATAAAGAGTGGCTATCATTTTTAAACTTATTGAAAAAGTATCGTCCAAAATTGCCGATTAATGGGGTAATGGTCGCTATTAGTGTTGCCGATGTTTTAACTTCTGATAGTGAAGAAATTCGTCATCACGTTAAACTCGTTCGTGAACGTATTGAAGAGTTGATCACGCAGCTTGGGGTTATTTTTCCAGTCTATATCACGTTTACAAAAACCGATTTGATCAGTGGTTTTGAACCTTTCTTTAACGATTTGACAGAAAAAGAACGTGAGCAAGTCTGGGGTGCCTATTTACTTGATATTAGTGAAGATCAAAAAACCGACCCTGCGGAGATGTTCGAGCTAAGAATGGATGAGCTTTATGAGCGTTTATGCCAACAACGCTTAAGTAAAGTGGCACGTGAACGTAATGAGCATCGTAAGCAGTTGATCCTTGATTTTCCGAATCAATTTAAGTCAGCCTCAACCAAACTAACAGAATTTGTAAATTTGCTATTTAAAGCCAATCCGTACCAAGAGGTACCTTGGTTTGCCGGAGTATATTTTACCTCAGGTACGCAAGAAGGCACGCCAATAGAGCGTATCACCAACGGCGTACGAGACCAATTTGGTGCGGTAGTTGTTGAGCAAAAACAAGAAACGATTACTCAAAGCTACTTTATTAACCGGGTGTTTAACGACGTTATTTTCAAGTTGCAAGATTTAACCCGCGGGAATCGAAAAAAACGTTTAGTTGGCCGCTGGTTAAAAGGCCTAACGGTGACCACTGGGCTTGCTTCAATCGCCGCCATTACCGCCTTGTTGATCACATCTTATACCAGTAATCAGTTATTACTAAATCAAGGTGAAGCCCGCGTAAAAGCCGTGGTTGAAGTGAATGTAAATAAGGCGAAGGCTGAACAGAAATTAGCTGCGACACTTGCTTTATTTGAACACTATCAAGAGCTTAAAAGCTATGAGACGACGCTGCCGTGGTATTTTATTTTCGGTATTTATGAAGGTGACGAAACAGCTCAAAGTGTAGCTAATGTATTATTTAATCAGTTAAATCAACTGATCACACTTCCTGCGGAAAAACATGTTCTAGCACAATTAAAGCACTATGAAGGATTATGGAACTCAGACGAAGCAGAGTCTCGAGTGGGTATTCGTCAACCATATTACGATGCACTTAAATTGCATTTAATGTTCAGTGCACATCCAGAGCATAAAAATGACGAATTTGCGAAAGAGCAGCTACTAAGCTTTATTAGCACGCACTTTAATATTGACTTAACTGCGCAGCAAGATTCCCCAATTTATAATCAGTTAACGGCATTACTAGATGTGTATTTAGCTAATGTAAGTAAAGATATAGAGCAGCCTGGAAAGATTGATTTTTGGCAAACTAATGAAACGGCCACTTACATTGCACGTGAAAGTTTAAACACGCAACCAGAAGCCGAGCCCCTTTATAAGCAAGTGATCACGAGTTTTGCTGAGCGTAAAAAAGCATTGCAGCTTAATCAATTTATGTCTGCTAATAATCGTGATGTATTAAAAAGCGACTATGAAATTCCTTATATATACAGCAATGCGGGTTGGCGTGAGTATGTATACCCTGAAATTAAACGCATTTCACGTTTGGTTTTCTCAGGTGATTGGGTAATGGGAACCAGCAATGAAGAAGGACAAAATGCGGTTGATGAAGCACAAGCTGATACCCTAGCAAAAGCTATGCGTGCTTATTACTTTAAAGATTACGGCAATACGTGGTTTGAGTTTTTAAATAGTATTGAAGTACCAGCATTTAGAGATCTCAACGACGCCAGCATTGATTTTGCTCGTCTTTCATCAAACGATGGCCCGTTAATAGATTTAATGGCAATGGTGAATGACAACATTATGGTTGCTGATGAGCCGTCAGCAGTGACGGCAAGCAATGACAAAATTGCGACCATAGTTGCGGGGGCCGCCGATGTTGCAGAGAAAAAAGCGGCAAAAGGCAAACTCGCTAAACAAGCAATGGGCAGTTCAGATTTCTCACAAATGAGTACAGTAAGAGCCCCTGAATTGGAGTCTCGCTTTGCTGATCTGCGTCGTTTTACGCAAAATGACGAAAATAAACGTAGCTCAGATTATATGGGGCAATATATTAGCTCACTAAGTACCATTCATTCCGATATCAAGGCGATGGCGGCGAGTAATGAAGATGATGGTCAAGCTATGATTTTTGTTCAAGATCTGCTTTCTGGAAATAATCAAACAAATGCTTTGCAATCGTCATGGATCATCATCGAAAGTCAAACTCGCGCCTTAGATCCACAAACCAAAGAAACATTAGACAAACTGTTTAAAGCGCCGCTGCAAGGTGGTATTGCCACAATTATGGCCAAAGCGCGTAGTCAACTAAACGAAGAGTGGGAAAATCAAGTTTATACCATGTATAGCAACAGTATTGCTGGAAAGTACCCGTTTAATTTAACGGGGCCTGATGCTGCTATTGCTGACGTATCTGAGTTTTTAAACAGTGAAACGGGTGTGTTATGGAGTTTTATCAATACCCAATTAAAGCCTTTTATGAAAGTGCGTCGTGGTGTATGGGAAGAAAAACAGTGGAATGGTGTTGGTATTGGCTTTAGCAACGAGTTACTTGATGGTCTAACAAAAGCAAATAAAGTAACACGCTCGTTATTTACCAGTGGAGCTGATATTGCTGGTTTTAATTTTCAAATGATGCCAGTTCCTCAAAAGGGTATTCGCGAAACCTACTTAGGCTTTTCAGAGCAAGGCTATCGTTATCGTAATGAACCTGAAGAGTGGCGTAATTTCTCTTGGCCTGGACGAGGCGCAGCAGAAAAAGCAATTCTTTATGGTTTAGATAATAAAGGTACCCGCATTAGCATCGAACAAGATGGTCCTTGGGCGTTACTTAAAGTGCTTAATGATGCGAATGTGAAGTGGATAAAAGGGACTGAGTTTTTAGCTACCTGGGAATTAAAGGATAAATCTGAGCAACAATTAACGGTTCAGTTCTCTTTAAAGTCAGGACGCAATAGTGGGATATTTTCAAAATATATGCTGACTTCGTTCTCTTTACCGAACTCATTGTTTTCGAAATCGCCGCAATATGCGCAGTCGAATACTACTTCGGTACAGTAGGAGTGAATATGTTTAATTTATTTACCAAAAAGAAATCCCCGCTACTGGTTAAACAGTTTTCCTATGGGTATATGGGAAAAACACCCGTTCGGCCTGATTTTGTAAAGTTAAACATTTCATCTCGTGAATCGGTGGCGTTTGATCACTGGTTACAAGAAGGCTTTGCGCATCTTAACCGTGGCCGTAAGGCAACTAATGTGAGTGCGCTGAATGGCGTTAAATCATTATTTTTTGTCTCTGGCAATAGCGAAGAAAGTAGCCTGCTGGGCATTTTGCAACCGAGCAAAGACAGCAGTGGTCGTTTTTATCCTTTTAGTTCATTTATACACAGTGGATTAGATACATATAAGCGCCATCCCGCCTTTTTGTTCTTGTTTGCAAGTCATGTAATTGAACACTTGATTGGTGTTAACGACCGGATCAAAGAAGCACCTTCAATCGATGCTATGGCGTTGCAAGCTCAGGCGTACAATAAAGTGGCTGATGCACTAAAACAGCAACCTAATTTAAACCAAGAGCTTGATAAACTGCGAATGATCCCGATGAGTGTGCTGTGGCAACACTTACAAATGGATGATGTTCACCAGCGTGCAGTCTTGATTGAAGAGCTCTCAGCGGTATTAAAATCAATAGCTAATAGGGGCTGTTTACGTAGTCAATTTGGCATTCGTTTACCTATGCCACAGTTTAGCCATGAAAGCGCGTTAGTTGCAGGGTTTTGGTTGCATTTAGTGGCATCTGTCGTGGCGGATCATAATTGGCAACCATGGTTTTTCTATCAACTTGGCTGCGGTGAGGATGCACCTAGCTTAACGATTTTTTGTCGACCTGTGCCGGCATCTTATTTTAACTCAGTTTGGCTAAATGAAGATAAATCAACACAAGTAATTGATTTAACAAATTTATCATTGAGCAAAATACCAAGTGATTACAGCCTTAACTTTGCAGATATGGATAATATGAGTGTTTACGATGCCTTAAGACGGTGGTGCAAAGCATGAGTTTAAAACACCCCCATACGCATAATAGCTGGCAGCTTTGGCTGGATGAACTTACGGCGCCTTTGCAAGGATTACCTTGTGGTGAAGATTTAAAATATGAAGAAACATTTAAAAGTCTCAAAGCATCTTCGTCTGGTGTTGGTGAAGTTGACTTTAAAGTGATGTTCATTCAAGCCACTGACTTATTACAAAATAAAAGTAAAGATCTCCGTATTGTTAGTTACTTATGCCTTGCTGCAACTAGCGAGTTTGGCGTGCAGGGACTGATTAGTTCAATCCAGCTTTTTAATCAATTATTGGCTGACTTTACTAATGACGTGCACCCACTTAAAGAGCGAATGCGCAGTGCAGTAAATACTTGGTTTTTACAACAGCAAGAGCGCCTAAAGGGGATCGCTCAAAGCCATAGTGCAACACCAGAGCAATGGGCTGAATTAGATGCGGTATTAACCGCTTACAACCAATATTCGGTGCCACTTTTAGACAGTGAGTCAGGTCCGTTATCTACTTTAAATGAGTGGACAGGCGAACAAATGAAGCGCAACCCAGTTGCAAAAGTTGCCACCCCGCCAGTTGTTAGTAAAGACGTTACAGAGCAACAAGTACCAGAAGAAACAACAGCGACTAATGTTGCTGCGCCTGTTAGTTCGTCGAGTAGTCAGGTGACGAGTATCAGCGTTGCCGATATTAGCAGTGATACTGCATATTTGTCGGCCATTCGTGAATTACTGAATTTTGACAAAGAGCATAATAATGTTGAACGGGTAATTAAATTATCTCGTGCAGCCCGCTGGGCCGGTTTAAAGATCCCAGCCAATGAAAATGGCAAAACACGCCTGCCAGCGCCAAGAGCGGCAGCGTTTGCACCGATTGAAAATGCGTTGGCCAGTGAGCAACCAGAGCAAGCATTGTTACTTGCCGAAGGTTTGTTTATGGAAGGAGCAATGCAATTTAATCTCAATTTACAAATGTTAGTTTTAAGTGCATTAAAGCAATTAAATAAAGGCAAACTGAGTTACTGGCTAGAGCAGCAGTTGATAAATTTAACCAGTCAGTTTCCGTTATTAACTCATTTACAGTATGACGATGGCACAGGGTTATGCAGCCCAGCTAATAAAGAAACACTACTTGAAATTGCCAATGCACAAACGCCTGAAAGCACCAGCTCACAGGGTAATGTTTTTGATGAGCACTATAGCTTACTGGCTGAAGAAGTGGTGCAAGGGCAACTAAGTACGGCGTTAAGCAAGGTTGAGCAATTGAGTACCCCAACTGGGTTTGACCAAGCACAAAGCCAACTCTTAAAAGCCAAACTGTTACTCAAAGCGGAGCACCATGAACATGCTTTGGCAATTTTAACCGAATTACTTGAGCAAATTGAAACTTTTCAATTAGCGAAGTGGCAACAACATTTTTGCATGGAAGTATGGCGTTTTGCCAAGCAATGTTACGCCAATCTGTCTTTGGCAGAAGGTGATGAAATGAGTTTAGCTGCTAAGCAAATTAGTCAGCGAATGATGGTAACAAATCCAGCTCAAGCAATAGCATGGATATAGTTACAAGAGCCTGACTAATGGGTGAGGCTAATTGGAATTTAGCAAACAAACTGCAAAGGAAAAAACATGACAGATACATTTCAAAAAGAGATCCCAAGAGCTCGGATCAATATCTCTTTAGAGCTTGATACCGACGGGGCATCGCAAAAAAGTGAATTGCCATTAAAAATGCTGGTGATAGGTGATTACTCAAATGGCCAAAACAGTCAAGAGCTTGCTGAACGCGAACGCGTGACGATCAATAAAAATAATATTGAGCAAGTACTTAAAGACATGGCGCCAAAAGCTAATTTTCAGGTAGCAAATAAAATCAAAGGCGATGGCGAAATTAACGTGAATTTACAGTTTGATTCGTTTAAATCATTTGATCCAGAATCAGTCGCATCGCAGGTACCGGAATTAAATAAAATGATGGCAATGCGTAACTTACTACGTGACTTGAAATCGAACCTTCTGGATAACTCATCATTACGTAAAGAGCTTGAGCGAGTGTTACAAAACCAGCCTGAGCTAGATGAGTTAAAAGCTAAGCTGGATGAAATTGCTCCGCTTGCTTCTGAAGACGAAAAACACCCAGTTACTGAATAAGGACGTTACCATGTCAATGCAAGAACAATTAAACGTTGCTGCTCATACTATTGAACAAGCACCGGTATCAACCTACGAAAGCCTATGTAATCTGGTTGATATAGCCCCAGTTGCAGATGAAATTAAACTTGATACTTTTCGTGATGCTAGCAACCTTGCTGAAACACGTGCCAATGAGCGCTTAACAGCTGCAATCAATGTATTTTTAGATATGGCAGGTAGCAGTGGCCAAGACGTTACTCGTATCGATAAGTTATTGTTAGATGACTATATTGCTAAAGTTGATACCATTATTTCGCAGCAATTAGATCAGATTTTACACCACCCGAATTTTCAAAAAATGGAGTCTGCATGGCGTTCATTACGTTATTTAATTAACCGCACGCCAAATAATGCCAATATCAAAATCGAAATGCTCGATGTAGATAAAGAAACCCTGCGTGATGATTTTGAAGAAGCGCCAGATACCACCCAGTCTGCATTATATAAACATGTTTATACCTCAGATTACGACACCCCAGGTGGTGAGCCCGTATCGACTATGGTATCTAACTTTGAGTTTGACTGCTCTGCGCCGGATGTGTCATTACTGCAAGAGATCTCACGCGTATCAGCGGCGGCACATTGTCCGTTTATGGGTAGTGTAGGACCGAAGTTTTTCTTGAAAGACTCATTGGATGAAGTGTCTAAAATTCAAGATATTGGCTCGTACATGGAACGCGCTGAATTCTTACGTTGGAAAAACTTCCGCGAATCAGAAGACTCACGTTACATTGGTTTAGCGTTCCCACGTTTCTTACTGCGCTTACCGTATGGCGAGACTAATCCACTGCGTAATTTTAACTACCAAGAAGACGTAAATAGCGAACATCATGAGCGCTATTTATGGGGGAACGCAACGTTTGCATTTGCCGCTAATATTATTCGCAGCTTCCATGATAATGGTTGGGCTGTAAATATTCGCGGTCCTCAATCCGGCGGTAAAGTTGAAAATTTACCACTTCACTCATTTGAAGCAGGTAAAGGCTCTGAAACTAAGATCCCAACAGAAGTACTTATTTCAGAGACTAAAGAACTTGAATTTGCTAACCAAGGATTTATTCCACTGAGTTATTACAAAAATTCAGACTTTGCCTGTTTCTTCTCTGCGAATAGTGCGCAAAAGCCACAAGTGTTAGAAACGCCAGAAGCCACTTCAAATGCGCGGATTAACTCACGTTTGCCGTATATCTTCTTAGTGTCGCGTATAGCGCATTACTTAAAAGTGTTACAGCGTGAAAATATTGGTTCAAGCAAACCACGCCATGAATTAGAGCAGCAGCTTAATGATTGGTTAGGCGCGTTAGTTACAAAAATGAATAACCCTGATGAGTCGTTAATAGCAACGCATCCGTTAAAAGATGCCAAAGTAACGGTCGCTGAGATCCCAGGGAACCCAGGTTATTACCGTGTTAGTACTTACATTGTGCCGCATTTCCAAGTGGAAGGTATTGATGTGCGTTTAGCACTTGTAGGGCAGATGCCTGGCGAAAAATGAACTGCCAAGCCGCCGATGAAACGCATTTAACGCAGGCTTTTAAAGTGTAAATACGTCAATTTGGTGAGTAGCTGGTTGGTGTAAAAAATGTAGATGGAAAAGATTGCCCCAAGTTGGTTGCACCCAACTTGGGACATGTTCCCCAGTGGCATGAAGCAGAGGGCTTTTTGGGGGGCATAAACATGGTTGTTTATGCCAATGCCAACTAACAGGAAACACTTCATTCTAAAAGGAGAATAATGAAATGGCAATTCCAGCGTATATGTGGTTAAAGGATGACCAAGGTAATGACATCAAAGGTTCTGTAACTGTTGCAGAGCGTGAAGGTTCAATTGAGATCCTACACTTTGATCATGAACTTCGCATTCCTACAGATAACGACACGGGTGAACTTACAGGTACACGTAAGCATGAACCGTTTGTAATTACTAAAGCGGTAGATGCAGCTACACCGTATCTATATAAAGCGTGCTCGAACGGTCAAACACTTAAGCAACTTGAGCTTAAATGGTACCGTATCGATGACACAGGGACTGAACGTGAGTATTTCTGCCACAAGTTGGAAGATGTAAAAATTACGTCAATCTCACCAACAATGCACAACGTAAAAGACTTAGACAAGGAGCGTTATCCGCACCTTGAAACAGTATGTTTACGCTATAAACGCATTACTTGGACATACCTTGATGGCAACATCGAGTTCTCTGATTCATGGACTGAAGGTCGATAAATCAGAATTTTTAAAGGATATGCGCAAGCATATCCTTTTATTCGAGGTAAGTTTATGGCGTTATTCGATTTTTTAACTCAACCTGTCATTCGTAATGGTCATCCGGGTTTTCAAACTGATGAGCAAAATAGTGTCTGTAATCACCTTAATGAGCTGTTAAATGCACGCCGTGGGGTGTTAAAGCATTTGGCTGATTATGGTTTGCCTGATGTGGAAGACATTTACGAAGGGCTGCCTTACTCGCAGCATACTTTGGCGTTTGAGGTTAAGAAATTGATTGAAAAATACGAACCCAGAGTGCGTTATGCCAATGTAATTCCAATGGAAATACGTGAAGAAAATTGCGTGATCCGATTGGATATTCAAGCATTCCTAACCAGTGGTCAATGTATTAAGTTAAACACGCGATTTGAGTCGGGTGGTAAAGCTGATGTAATGCAGCACGCTAGAAATGGCGAGTAACTATAAGGATATTCTTTATGCAACAGTATTTTGATGCACAAATGCGTTTATTAACGCAGGCCGGTAAACAGTTTGCTCAACACTATCCTGAACATGCGGGCATGTTGAATATTGATGCCTTAAAAGATCGCGATCCGCATATCGAACGTTTACTCGAAGGTATGGCGTATTTAACCGCGCACACACAAAAACGTTTGGACGAATCAGTGCCTGAAGTGTCTGAGCAGGTGTTGCGTCAATTATGTCCTATTTTACTCAGTTATTATCCGTCAAGTACGGTGGTAAAATTTAGTCCTAAATTGGCAATGCAAAAGACCCACTTGATTGAAAAAGGTCTTACATTAAAAGCAGATAACGCTGTTGTTGATCATAAAAACATTACTTTTACCACGACTCATAATTTAACGGTCGCGCCATTTGATGTTGAGCATGTGCGATACCAAGAATCACATTTGGGCGCTGAGCTGCGCATTGGTTTACGATTTGTGTGTCAAGGCGAGCGTAAAAATTATGACTTATCAAACTTGCAGTTTTACTTACGTGGTGATACTCCGCTGTGCAGCTCTTTATTTAAGTTACTACAAACCGCAGAAAAACAAGCCGAACTTGATTTTGGTCCTGCGCATTTTGAGCATAATAAAAAGCTTAAAGTAAAAGGCTGTAGCGCTACTTACTTAAATATTGATGGGGCTTTTTTACCTAGTGCCGAGCAAAGTCACCCAGGTTATGCATTATTACTTGACTATTTTAATGGTAAAGATCGTTTTCACTTTTTAACTTTTACTGGTTTGCAAGGCGTTGAGTTTGCTGATCACATAGACTGTTTTGAAATTGTATTTCGTGGTTCGAGTAAATTGCCACCCGGACACCAATTATCCCGCGAAAATTTACTTATCAACTGTGTACCAGCAGTTAATTTATTCTCGCAAGCGGCAGAGCCTATCAGAATAGAGCCTAATCGAACCGATTATATGATCACTGCAGATCAAAACCGTACTGATCATATTTTTAGCTACACGGTTGATTCAGTAATGGGGCGTAACTCACTCAGTGGTAAAACTTATGATTATACGCCGCGTTATCAAAGTGTATTTGAAGATGAAAAAAAACTTTTTACCGTATTAACCAAAGATGTAGGCGCCGCTGCGCCAACGCATTATTTACAACTGCCTTTTAATCTAAATGATGAAAAAGAAACACTCTCTGTTGATTTAACAGCATTTAATGCCGGTTGGCCGAGGCAGTTATTACAAGAAGGTGACCTAAATATTGGTGGCCGCGATATGCCGAGTATTGTGGATGTTGAAAATGTAATTAGGCCAACTAATTACCTCTCTTGTCCTGATCAACCAAAGCATTGGCAACTCATTAGTTTACTCAATGTGAAGTTTTCGCAAATTACCCAAGTGACGGAGCTGAAACGTTTACTCGTGTTGTTTGATTGGTCGCAGAAAGCTGAAAACCGTTTACGTATTGAAAGCATTCAAAAAATAACAGCGACTCCGATCAGTCAAATAAAACGTGGAATTTTCATTAAAGGCGTGGATGTACTCATTGATATTGATGAAAGTAAATTTGTTTGTGATGCCGACCTTTATCATTTTTGTAATATGTTGCATCAGTTCTTTTTAATGTACGCCCCCATTAATGAAAGTGTACAAACCCGTGTAAATGCCATCCCTAGCTATAAAACTTGGTGTTGGGATATTGAGCCGGGCAAGAGTTATCAACTATGAGTATGCATGAACCCGTCATAAAGCACCCAGTCTGGGCCAAATTGCCAAAACCGATTGAGCAATTAATTGCTGAGCCTTGGCAGTTTAATCTATTTAAAGCGATGAGCTTAATTGAAAAGCATTGGGCAACGCCGCAAGAACTTGAAAAAGGGATCAGCGAGCGGGTGATGTTTAAACCCTATAAAGAGCTTGGCTTTCCTGCGACCGATGTACGTGCGTGCAGCTTAGATAATCACGGACGCGGGCGCCTCAGTTTATCAACGTCATTTTTGGGTTTGTATGGAGTTGATGCGCCCATGCCGCATTACCTATTAGAGCAAGCTGCCAGTGATGATGAAAGTGGTGACCGAGTTCGACAATTTTTAGATATGTTTAATCATATTCTTTATTGTCAGCTGTTTCAGGCGTGGAAAAAGTCACAAATCAATATTGCAGGGCGTGGTGCAGAGCAATTTGATCATTTAATTGAAGCTATTTTATCAACAAAAACAGATCAAAAAGTGCAATGCGGCATTGCCAGCTTAAAACAAACCAGCGCTGCTGGATTAACCCAGTTACTTAAACACACGTTAGCGGTAAATGAGCTGCATGTTGATGATACCCGAGCCAATTGGCAAACCATTGACACCCCAAGCACCTTTGGTGATGACTCGCAAATGGTGCTCGGTAGCTCTGCAGTGTTAGGTAATAAAGTGTTGGTTAGTGGCAGTATTTTAACGATAGCGATCGGCCCTGTAGACAGTAAAACTGCGATTAGTTTAAACCCTTTGCATGAGCAAGGTAAAAAAATGGCGGCGCTATTAACTACTCACTTGCCTAATAATGTGCAATGGCTTTGCCAAATAAAAGTGGCTAATGAGGCTGTTGAGCAACAGGCAATCGGCGTATCACCGTTAATATTAGGGCACAACAGTTATTTAGGAAGTGCTGCGGCAAATATTACCGTGCACAGCTATACCCATCTTCAATATCAACATTAGTAAGTAATCAGATTTAAGGACAAAACAATGGATGCAAAAGGCATTAAACAACTTATCGACAAGCTAAATGGCCACACCGCGACCGCACTTGAGTCTGCCGCAGGGTTTGCCAGTAGTCGCAGCCACTTTGAAGTGCTACCTGAGCATTTATTAATTAAGTTGATGGAAGAAGGCAGTAGCGGTGATTTAGAGCAAATCTTTCATTTCTTTAATATCAACCAAGATGCGGTATGGCATGAATTACTGGATTTTTTAAATCGCCAACCTGCGGGTAATCAAAGCAAGCCGGTGTTTTCGCGTCGCTTATATGAATGGTTAGAGCGCGCATGGTTAAGTGCGAATGTGCAGCACAAAAGCGATTGGATCAACGGCGCAGCGCTAATTGACGCGCTAACAGAGTTATTACCTTATAGCCCTGTGTTACAGCTACCGGCACTGCTAGACAAAATTGATTCACGCTTTTTAGCTGAAAACCTTGATAAAATTTGCCAAAACTCAAGTGAACGTTTAAACCCGCAGGCAAAAACAGCGCCGCAAGCGCACAGCAGCGGGCAAAGTGAAGGGGGAGCACTTGATGAGTATTGTGAAGATTTAACCGACAAAGCCAAGCAAGGAAAAATCGATCCGGTGCTTGGGCGAAACGACGAAATCCGCATGATGGTGGATGTATTATGTCGTCGCCGTAAAAACAACCCGATTTTAGTGGGTGATCCGGGTGTTGGTAAGACAGCCGTAGTTGAAGGGTTTGCACAACGTATTATTGATGGCCAAGTTCCCGATGAATTAAAAGGCGTACGTTTATTAGTGCTCGACATGGGTTTATTGCAAGCGGGTGCGGGCGTAAAAGGTGAATTCGAACGCCGTTTAAAAACAGTTATAGATGAAGTTAAAAACTCAACCACACCGATCATTATGTTTATTGATGAAGCACACACCTTAATTGGTGCTGGTGGCGATGCGGGTATGAGTGATGCGGCTAACTTGCTCAAGCCTGCACTTGCCCGTGGTGAACTGCGCACCGTAGCAGCAACCACCTGGAGTGAATATAAAAAATACTTTGAACGTGATGCTGCATTGGAACGCCGTTTTCAATTAATCAAAGTTGATGAACCTACAGAGCAAGCAGCGCAACTGATGCTGGCGGGCTTAAAGGAAAAATACCAACAACATCATAATACCCAAATTACCGATGATGCTATTGAAGCCGCCGTCGTGTTATCAGCTCGCTATATAACTGGCCGGCAGTTACCAGATAAAGCAATTGATGTATTGGATACCGCTGCTGCTCGGGTAAGAATGTCGTTTGCAACCGATCCCGCAGCGATTGAATCAGAGCGAGAGCATATTAATTACTTGCAAACTCGGATTGCCAGTATCGCCAGTGAAAGCGAGCAAGGGCTTGCTGTTGATATGGATAAGCTATTGTATTTACAACAGGAGCTTACGACTTCACAAGAAAAACTTGCAGCATTAACCAGTGCCCGTGAGTCACAAATTGCCACTTTAAGCCAGATCAACGAATTTAAACACGCAACTAATGCAAGCGAGCAAGACAGCGCTGCTCTGCTTAGCTTACGCCAAGCCTTAAAAGAACAAAATAGCCAAGATAACGGTTTATTTAGTGAAGTGGATGCCGATGCGGTCGCGCAGATCATTTCTCAGTGGACCGGCGTGCCAGTGGGGGCGATGGTTAAAGATCAGATCAGTAATTTAATTAATTTAGAAACGGCAATTGGTCAAGAAGTGATTGGTCAGCAAGCGGGTATGGCTAAAATTGCTCAAGCATTACGGGTCAGCAAAGCGGGGATCAGTAATGAGCAAGGGCCGTTAGGGGTGTTTTTACTTGCTGGGCCTTCTGGGGTTGGTAAAACTGAAACCGCACGTTGTTTAGCTAAACAGTTATTTGGCGGCGAAAAGTTTTTAACCACTATAAACATGAGTGAATATCAAGAGTCGCATACCGTATCGCAACTCAAAGGCTCACCACCGGGGTATGTTGGCTATGGCGAAGGCGGCGTTTTAACTGAAGCGGTAAGACAGCGCCCGTACTCAGTCATTCTATTAGATGAAGTAGAAAAAGCGCACAAAGATGTACTTAACATGTTTTACCAAGTGTTTGAGCGCGGCACTATGCGTGATGGTGAAGGCCGCGAAATTGACTTTAAAAACACGGTGATCATTATGACGTCTAACTTAGGCTCAGCCGAGCTGATAGATGCGTGCACACCACCTACAGTTATTGATTTAAGCCCACAAGGTGATGAGGAAACGTCCCACGATCAACAAACCGAAAATCAACAAGCCATTAATGACGCACTAAATCCAACGGATGCACCGATTAATGAAGATGGTAGCCCATGGCAAGTGCCGTCAATTGCTGCATTAAGTGAATTAATTAAGCCGCAGTTACTACAATTTTTTGCGCCAGCTTTACTGGCACGCATGCAAGTAGTGCCCTATTTAGCGCTGGATAAAGAGGCGCTGCAAGCAATTGTTAGCCTCAAGCTAGAAGCAATTGCTAGCCGCCTTGCAACTAATCATAAAATGCAGCTGCGTGTTGATGAAAGTGTATTAAACAAATTAACTCAGCAGTGTCAGTTATCAGATAGTGGTGCACGGATGGTGAATGCCGTGATCGAACGACAAATTCTACCAGGCATTGCTAAATCTATTTTGGAATTTATGGCACAAGAAGATATGCCTGATATTTTAACGTTAACGGTTGATGAGCAAGATGAGATCACCGCAATATTTGCCGATAACGCCTAATTTAATAGGTACGAAAGGATAGAAAATGGGACTCATGGACATCTTTGGTGAACACAAAGCAAATACCAGTCATTTTAGTGTAAGTATACAAGGGTTACCCGATGGCATGGTGCAGGTAACTGATTTCACATCGGCTAATGATAGCCTATGTGAAGACTATGAATTTAATATTCAAGTATTGAGTCAGGAGCATCTAACAGCGCAATCATTACTCGGCAAAGATGCGAGTTTAAGTTTAGTGTGGTCAATGACTGATCGCACTATTTCAGGTTTGCTGAGCCGTTTTATCGCTCATGGTAAAAGTCATCAAGGCTACCATTACACGTTAGTGTTGAGCTCTTATTTAACCTTGCTTAAACATCAACATTCTAATCGTGTGTTTACGGCTATGGATCCCGCGGCCATCATTAAAAGTGTGTTTACTAAAGCGGGCTTTCCAATGCAAAAGTTTAGCATGCAAGCCAGTGGCCCCAGCCTCGACATGACTGTACAATATAATGAAACCGATTATGAGTTTGTGACGCGTTTAATGCGCAAACATGGCTTTGTTTATAGTTTTGTAGAGCAAACTGGCGCAGAGTGTACTTTTAAAGTGTGTAATAGTAGTAAAGATATAGCGAATAGCTTTGATGAGGTAAATTTAAGTTATGTGCCGCCGTCTGGACAAGTACGCACCAGCGAAACAATCTTCGCGATCAGCCGTCAAGGCCAGCTCCAGCCGCAAAGCACAACATTAAACGATTATAACTATCGTGCCCCAGGCAATTTACAAGTGTCGGCGCAAAATAGCGCGTCGCAACCAGGGTTTGGTGAAGACAGTCATTATGGTAATAACTATGCTACATCAGGCGAGGGCAGTACGCTTGCTACAACTCGCCAGCAAGCATTTGACTGTCAACGCGAGCAATTGATTATCGACAGTGATTGCAGAGCACTTAGACCTGGAATGATTTTAACTATTTATGATCATACAGATCATAATGGCCAATATTTGGTTGTGCGGGTTGATCATAAAGGCAGCCAACAAGCCGGTGTGGAATATGGTGCTAATGTCAAAGGGTTAACCTATAAAAATCAAGCGTACTTGATCCCATCGGATCAACAGTTCAAAGCACCGTTACTGCCAGAAAGACGTGTGTTTGCAACTTTTAACGCACTGATTGAGCAAGAAATTGATGATGATGGGAATTACGTTGTAAAACTGCCCTTTAATCAAGACGGTCAAGGTCAACAAAGTCGCTCCACACGCTTAATGCAGCCCTATGGCGGCAGCGGTCATGGCATGCACTTTCCGCTCACACAAGGCACTGAGGTATTAGTCTGTGGAGAAAATGGCGATTTAGACAGACCGATTATTTTAGGTGCGTTGTATAATCAAAACGCACCTAACCCAGTCACAAGCCAGAATCCAACCGAAAATAAACTCGTCACTAAAGCCGGCCATAGTTTGATAATGGATGATAAAAGTGGTGAAGAAAAGATCAGTCTCGCTAATAAAAATAACAAAAATCAGTTATTACTCGATGCCACCAATGGCGCTCATCAAGCAACACTTAAGTCTGTAGATGGTGATGTAAAAATTTCAGCCAAAGAAAACCTACAATTTGTGGCTGAAAATGATGCTACGTTTACGGTTGCTAATGACTTCACTACGCGAGTTGAAAATAATCTACAAATACAAACCCGTGAAGGCGATATTACCGTTAATTCCGCGGCGGATCTTACCCTAAAGGCCATTGCAAACACTCGCATTGAAGCAACCGATGGCAGCTTAGAACTTAAAGCCGATCAGGAACTTAAACTACAAGGGGATCAAGATGTTAGCGTTTATTCGGTTGACGGTAACTTAGCGCTGCAAGCACCTAATGGCGATATTGATATTAGTAGTGGTGCTAATCTCACGATTAAAGCCGATGGCCGAGGTTCAATTCAATTAAGCCAAGGAGGCGCCAGCATTGAGATTGATGCAGGAGGCAACTTAACTATAGACGCCACTACAATCACCTTATCAGCGAGCAACATTGCTGTGAAAGGCAGTGCAATTAGTAATAACTAAGGAATAGCGATGAGTGCACACATTCAAAGTATTTTTAAGCACGATCAACACCTTGCTACAGTGAGTGGCATAGACAGCTTTGGTCGTATTAAAGCGGTGGTGATTAACGATATTGAATACTCAATAGTGGCTCAAGGTGCCCATGTCAGCACAGCAGAGATTGGCGCAAATGTACTATTAGCGCATACCGGTCAGGGTTTTATTGTAACTGCACTATTAGCACAACCTGATCAAGCACCGGCAGCGCAGATCAATAATGCTCAAGGCCACATTGTGATTGCAGCACAGCAAAGTGTTAGCTTGCAAACAGCCAAAGGCAGCATTGAGGTATTTGCTGATGGCACTATCGTGCTTGAAGGGCAAGATATAACAGCGAATAGTGAACAAGATTTAACCTTGGCTGGTTGGCCAATTAGGCTTAATTAGCACTATGTTTGCACCTGTGTATAAAGTAAAACTGCATAAACAGCGCCTAACTACTTTGTTAAAGCATCGGCAAAAGTTGTTGCAACAAGGGGTATTTTCGCTCGCTCGTTTTAGTGTGATCGACAATCAGTTACTCAATCATTTATATACGTTGAGCGACTTGAAAAGTGATGCGCCAACGGACTATTTTGCTGGAAAAAGCTTAACTCAAGTCAGCGAACTGACATGGCAAGCATTGTGCGAGCTGGCGCTTAACAATGACGAGCATAGTGATATCTATCGCGTAGTTGCCTGTGATTTATTTTATTCGCCGGTGAGTGACATTACTGCACACTTTAATAACCTAAGAAACACCCAGCAGTTAGCTCACTTTGAGTTGTTGCAACACCATCGAGATCATTGGCAGCTAAATGGCTTAAAAGCGCTACGAACCAGTATACTTGAAGGCAAAGAACAGCCCCCTGAAGTAGTAAAAAAAATAGTTTTTTCACAACCACTTACCATTAGTGAATCACATGCTGCAATATTACATGAGGACTTTAATATAGCCTTTGCGACCCTGGTAAATAGCTATTGTGCAGGGCACGAAGATGTAAGCGATAAACTATTTAAAGTGTTTGCAAAAACCGCTGATGAACTCCAAAAAGCACAATTACTCGCGTTAGCGGGTTTACTTAATGACAGCCGTTGGTACGAGCCTTGTGCATTATTTTGCAAAGCAAACCCTGATCACTGTTTATTTGTATTAAGTCATTTTGTTTATAAACAAGCGCTGCCATTAGTGATGGATTTAATGGCAGTCGCCGTCACCCAGCAAAGTGCTTATGCCGCTTGGCTTACATTAACCGATAGACCGCTTGCCAAAGCTGAAAAAATGTCAGTCGTCAGTGATAACAGTGAAGTAAAACCGCAAAGCGGAATTAACCTTGATGATGCTGAGCACGCAAGGCAAGCCTTTGCAATGCAAAAAGGTGAGCAATTACTGATGGGAATAAGTTTTAGTAAGGCCAATAGCGTCCAAAAACTCGAAAAATTAGCAGGATCTATCGTACAACGCGTTATTGCGCCACATTTTGAACACAGTATTGCATGCGCGTTATTTCACGTTCAACAAAGTGCATCGCAGTGGCAAAGTTTGTTAAGTGAAAAAGCGGAGGGCGACCATGCTGCATAATTTTTCTCCCTGGCAAGCAAGTACTTTCAGCGGCTGGCTAGAGGATAGTACTGAAGGTCAAATTGTACTTGTTAAACAAAGTTATGAATTTAATGAGCAAGGTAAAGTAACCGCAATTGAGCCTGGCCCTGAAATTATAATTGCTGATGATTACCAAGATGAGCCCAGTAATTCGCCTCTTTATGAAGTAAACGAACAGGTTGCTTTTAAACAGGGTTTTGAAGTGTACGGTAATTGCACTGCTTATCCACCAAAAGGTAAAGACGCGCGCGTCATTGAAGTTGAGCTAGGGCTTGACTCTCCCTCTCAGCCGTTATTTAAAAAACGTTTACGCGTAACCGGAGCACGTTATTGGCGACGTTCGTTGCTTGGGCCAGTAGCTACAGATCCAGATATTATTACCCCAGTGGCACTCAATTATATGCAGGCTTTTGGTGGCAAAGAGCTAAATAACGAGAGCAACACGTTCTTAGAAAACCCAATCGGCCGTGGTTTTAAACTTAAAAATAAGCACGCGGTTGGCCAGCAGTTACCCAGTGTTGAATACGCTAACTCATTACTCAGAAAACCAAGCCACATCACACCGGTCGCAAGCTTTGCAGCAATACCAAGTCACTGGTCGCCACGAGTTGAACGCTTACCAGAAATAGACGAAACAGCCCTAATGGCGGGGGAGTACCCGTTTAAAACCGCACAACCAAAAGATTTATACAACACAGCGCCCGTTGATCAGCAAATTGATGCTGAGTTTAGCAAAGGCTGGGCATGTCAGTTAACTGGGCTTTACCCTTTGCAGCAATATGGGCAACAGCAACGTATAGAGTTGCCACACTTGCCACCTATAGTGGAAGTTGTAAATACACTCGCGCGCGAGCGGCTAAGTATGCGTTGCGATACCTTAGTGATTGACGCTGACGCCCAATGTTTTTCATTGCTTTGGCGCGGCCATATCAGTATTAAAAAAATCGGCGCAAATAGCCAGATACTGGTTGCCTCAGTGCATAATAGCGGTGAAGAAAAATAATATGGCACAACTTACTTTTGACAGTCTTTATCATATTAATGCTGCCGGCTGTACGCCAAGCAGCTTATATACAGCAGTGGCTAATAAAATGCTGTTTTCAAAGCCTAGTAAAGCATTAATTAGGTGTGATATTAGTTTAGATGCGCCGTATATTTTTGTTGAAATAGAAGAGCTTGCGCAACTTGATAGAGCAACGCGCTGCATATTAATGCTCTCGCATCTACTTGAGCAAATAGATATTGCCACCCTTAGGCAAACCGAGCGTATCAGCCAAATGCTATTTTTACTGCCAGTTGATGAACTGGCACAACCTGTTATCGCAGACGAAATACTCAATGAGCTGCTCAACGAGTATATCCTCGAACAAATCCCAGCTTATACGCAAATGGCTTATTGTGACTTAACTCAACTTAGCAACGACACGTTAGTCATTGCTGTTGATTCATGTGTTAGTTATCAGTTTGTTAGTGAGCAAGCCAAACACACCACAGTGCAAGTGCTAAATGGTCCGCCAGGGGTGATCAACGGTGAGGGCGGATACGCCTTATTAGTACATCCTCAAGGTAGCCTTAATGCACATATCTATGAAGGAGCATTGTGCACACAGCTCACACAGGCCAATTGCACTAGTCAAGATAGCTACATATTTGCAGGTGATCAATCACTTGCATGGCAAAAAAAATGGTACGCTAATACACAAAAATTGTACCAACAAGGCCAGCCGCTTATCGAGAGTGCAGAGCTTGTAACCACCTTAGGGTTTCAAGGAACTGCAAACACTTTAGCTGCACTGACCTTAGCGCAGAGCTATTTATGCAACCCCCTTACCCGTTCACTTGAGCAAGTGTTTGCTATTTTTAATGCACCTAATGAGCAGCTAGTTAAAATTTCAAGGAGTGAAAACTAATGCCTTATATTAACGCCGCAGCAGGCAAGCAAACAGGCAGTGTACAATATGATATTGACGCGCTGAGTGCTGATGTGCGCACCGGTGGCTCAGTCACATGGCGGCATAATAATCCAACCTTATTAGCCCTTAACAATAGCGCCCGCAGTAATGGCGCACTAGGCAAAGCCAACGGCATTGCTATCTTTGAAGATAAAGCCAGTGGTGACGCCGCCTTTCTAGCCGAAATTGGCCGACCCAAATACCGCGAGAAAACCCTTGGTGAAATGGTGAATATTTTTATACCTGATTACATTATTCCACCACCACAATGGGATAACCAAAAAAACGAACCTAGGCTGCCATGGAACGAGGCGCAAACCAATATGGATGTAAATAAACCCATTAGTAACGCGCAAGCATTCTTAGATTTAGTATCAACGCATTTAGGTTGGCAAGCTGGTAACCAAGAGCAGCTCACCAAAGACACTCAATCACAGGCGGCTCAAACCGCCACCGTATCAGGGCAAAATGTGCTTATAAATGGCCGCACCGCTGTTCATACTGATAGTGGCGGAAAATTAATGACCATTGACGTATGTTTAACTACCGTAGGGCCAAGTGTTGTGCCAATACCTTACCCTAACAAAGCACAAGCCAGCGATGTAACTGACGTTGCCAGCTCAGTAAAAGTAAATGGCAATGGTGCCGCTAATATAAAAAGCACCTTTTCACAAAGCTCAGGCGACTCTCCAGGTAATAAAAAAGGCATTATCAGTGGCACCAATGATGGCGAAGCCGAATTTATACTCGGCTCATTTAACGTGCTCATAGAAGGCAAACCCGCCGTACGCCAAGGCGATTTAATGATCTCTAACTCTAAAAACACCCCACCTATGCCACTGATGCAATCAGGCGGCCCCGCCCCAAGAGGGTTGAGCGTGCAAGTAAGGGATTTAAGTGCACAAAGTGAAGATCCCGCAGAGGCTGTTTATAACGTGAATGCACCATCCAGTTCTGAATTATTAGGGCAAGGTCATTTTGAAGTGTCGCAAGGCGGGCAGAAATCTTCACGCATGTTAAATCAAGGAGAGTAATGTGACGGTACAATATGTTCATAAGCCTAAAATTGCTGATGATACGCAACAGTGTGCGCTTGATTTAAAAATGCCAACTTTAGGCGGTGAAGCCTGTGTGATCCCGTATGGTCAAGCCGCGACACAAAAGCAGTCAGCCCCTAAACAAGTGGTAGAATTGCCAGATTTAGTGGCTGTCGATTTATTGGTGTTTAAAGACCCAAGCCTTGATAAAAGTAAAGCGGGTAAAGCAGAATTTATCCCAATGTTTAAAGGAAAAGATAAACTGGGAGAAGGCGAGGCTATTGGTTATTTTTATATATTCATCAATGGATATTTGTGGCGCGAAGTGGCCGCTTTACCACAAGGGGCATTAAGTGAGGTTGATTTAAGGCTATATCACGACAAAAACTTTCGCTCGTTTAATACTGCCGATGCATTTGAGTTGGTTATTCCAACGAGGGCGATAGGTTTATTATCGACAAGTACCAGTGCCGATGTGCCTGATTTACAAATTGCATTTTCGAGGGTGCAATGGTCATGGGATTATATAAACAACATGGGGGGCATGTGGCCCAGCGATGCTCGCTTTGATAAAAGCCCTCAATTATCAAAATGTGAAAATACCAATCAAGCAACGGACAATCGTGCGGCACGGATGCAATCTATCGATCTAACGGGCGCCCCAAGCTGGGCAAGTATAGAGAATATGGGGGCACCTAATAGTAAGCCGTGTATTTATGTTCATGACGTAGTGGGTATTGCGCAGTCACAAAAATTGGATGCTGACTATGAGCTACAGTTGCTCAAAGAGCATCAAGCTATTTTACAAAGCAATCCATTTTACAAATCGGCAATGCTTGCTCATCAGTTGTTTTTAAATGAAAAGCTCTGGGAAACCCAGCTTGTGATTAAGCCTATCGAAACATCATTTTCTACAGGTGGGATGATATTAGGTCAAGAGCAGGACTTTGTAAAAAGTGATGAGCAAAGTGAACAAGCGCGTGATGCTGGGCGACATTTATCCCCTAAAGAATTAGAAAAATACTTAGTCGGTTTAAATCCTGCGTGGGTGGTAAAACGGTTAGATAATTACATCGCTGCACGTAAATATTTACAAGGCTTACATGAGTTGAAATGCAGCCAATCAGATCAACCTTTTAGTAATATATGTTCAGGTAATCTCGTTCAAGCTCCCCCTAGCTGGCAAGCAATGATGTGTGACTTTACCACGCTATCGCCTTGTGGTTATCCGTTTGCATTTGAGCTTTGCCATGAGCAATTAGCAAGTTTAATGTTACCCAATACACTCATACCGGCATTTATACCCGCCTTGACGAATAAGACCGAAAAACAGCGGCTATCAAGCGAGTTAAATGAATTATTCAATAACGGCAAAGCTTATAACGAAGGGTTGGTGGGGGATGATAGCTCTTGGTTCAATATACAGTTTTGCCCAAATGATGACTTATACGGGCAAGATTTAAGTGCAGCCACCGCAGATGAAGATAAAATAGGCCAAGACTTAGGGGCGTTTGATCCACGAAAGCTACAACAAGAGGTAATAAATGCTGAACTAAAACAACCAGGGATACCGGCACTTTTTGTAGAGTCTCGATTGCTCTCGGTGATTGAGAAAATCCTCTCAGAGACACTCATGTATTGGGAGCGAATTTTTAAAGAGCGAACATTTGCAGGGCGCGAGGAAAGCTTATTTTATGCCCGAGTAGGCTCATTAGCTAAAAGCTTCGGCATATCACCGCTGCACGATATTCAACTTCATGATATGGACGCCGTGCCCAGTGATAGAATGATTATCAGTATGAGTTTTGTGCGCCACCCCCTCATTGAAAAAATCAAATCAACGAAAGGGCGAGCTGCGCTTAAAAATGCATTAGCCAGTATTGCCAAAGGTAAACCGGTTAATAATAACCAGCTGATCACCATTGCCCGTGAGCTCCATATGGACATAAACCCAGAAGGAGCGGCTCAATTTAAAACGCAAAGTGGTCAGCCATATATGCTCAAGCAAGTACGCGCAGAAGTATTGCAAATGCTCAACGAGGTTAATGATATTCAAGGTACGTTTAAAGCGGTTTCAGGTGCTGTAGGCAAAGTACTTACCGCTCCCGTAGGTGATACCCCAGCAAGTATTGTGTATGAGCATAACCGAGACCTAGCCCCCGCAGTAGCAACCCGAATGGTCTCGCCAAATAATTTTGGCAAAATGTGGTTTGAAGCAAAGCGAGGCTCATCCATTGCACTGCTCGCTTTAACAGGTATAACCGCCTATTACATTTATGCAGAATATGAAAAGGAGTTTGCAGGAAAAGATGTTGGTTATCAAACAATGAAACATATTGCGGTGATAGGTGGAGTGATAGCAGCCGCTGGCTCTGTATGGGAAAATTACTCATCAGCAGCAGGCAATAGCGCACTTACTAAAGCGCGCTTAGATAATATAGCTAAAAATATAAATAAACCCGGCAAGGAACTTGTTAAGTTTACTTATTTAAGAACCTTTGGTGGCGCTATGGGCATATTGATGTCTGGCGTGCAAATGGCTGATGCGGTCGAAATGTGGAATAAGCATGACCGAGATGCCGCAACCGTGAACATGATAGCCGGTATGATGGGCATGACATCAGCAATTTATGGTGCCATATTCGCAAGTATGGGCCCCATAGGTTGGGGGTTATTTTTAGGCAGTATAGTACTGTCTATTGTGGCGGTAAGCCTAATGGATACAGCGGCCGAAAAATGGTGTAAGTTTGGCCCATTTGCAAAAAATAAAAAAGGTATATGGCTTGGAGAGCATGGTGCTATGTATAATGATTTTTCCAACCCAGAGACTTACCATAAATTTATTATGGCCGTACTGTTTTCACCCAAAGCGGATTATACCGAAATCGCTAAAAATCAATACACAGTGGAGGTGAGTATTCCTAACTTTATTAAAGGGGAGTCAGAATTAGTACTAAAATTTGGCTATAAGCTAGAGAATGTATTAGCGCCTTATAATGTTGAGAGTAAAAATTATAATTATTCAGGCGTTACAGGCACAAAAGAATACCAACCAGTTTATGATGAAAAGGGCCAACTAATAAAAGCGCTATACACCATCAACATCACCTTTGCTAACCCAAATCAAGTGCTCAAAATAGATAAAGTAAGGCCATACCCAGAGCTAAGGTATGATAAAAACCTCACATTACCCCTCGATTTTGAGGCAATGGCAACACCAATTGCCAACCCAACTTATCCAAACCCATGGATTGTATAAAGGAGTAGTATGAGTATTTTTAAATATTTGGGTGGAGCTCTGCCTAGGAAAACAATTTTTAACCAATTTTTCGAGCAAGGTAATACACTCGACTTGCAAAAAAAATTCAGTGGCTTATGCCTGTTAGCTAAATGGTATTACACAAAAAAAACAATGACTGAGAAGAACCCTCAACGATTTCAAACCCACTCATGCGGCAATAGTCCAATTAGACTCTTATTGTTTGGTCCTATGTTTTTAGGGTTTGTTGGGAGCTGTGTTGTTGCGATCTTTTTTATTGTTTACCCTTTTTCTGAGGATAGTTTTCCATGGTGGTTTTTAAACTTAGTACTGTGCTGGAATTTACTATTTTTAAACTTATTCCCTCTTTGGGATTTGGTGTTTTCACCTAAATATGCCTATTTTGACCGCCTTACAGGTAAAGTCGGGTATACCTTTGATATCCCTGGTTGCGACGAGCGGGATGAATTTGGTAATTGTTGTTTTGATTGGCGTGATATGAAATGTGTACTGGTAAACCAAAGCACCGACCAAGGAGGCTCTCGGGCTTTTTTCCCGGTGATATCGCATAAAGATAGAGATAAATACCCAGATACAAAAATGACCATTGTTGTCACTGAACTTGCACAAAACCCTATCTATTGTTTGTTGTTTTGGGAGCGCTTAGTGCGCTTTATGGATAATACCAAGCCATTGCCCGATATTCCTGAGTACGAAGGCTACAGATACCTTGACCCAATAACCGCTGAGTTTGATAAACAAAACAATCGCCCAGAGGTGTACTGGCGTGATATGAGCTTTAAACAACAAACCGAAATTTATGATGAGCTATATGCTGAGGCATACAAAATAGATTGGTATAACGACGCCCCCCAGCCCGAAATCACCAAACCATGGCAACGCTGGACCCCTGAACCTGAAAGAAAAGAAACCTTGAATTGGAAATACAAAGCCAAACGGTTATTTCTACAGCTAACCTGCGGTATACCGTGAATACTCTATTTTAATATTTACCTTTTACCGCTCTTTAGCAATCAGAAAAGGAATTCAAACCTAGGTGGCATAAGTGCTGCCTAGGTTTACTAAGAAAGGAATAATATGAGTATATTGAAATATTTGGGTGGAACTTTGCCTAGGAAAACAATTTATAACCAATTTTTCGAGCAAGGTAATACACTCGACTTGCAAACAAAGTTTAGTGGCTTATGCTTGTTAGCTAAATGGTATTACACAAAAAAAACAACGATTGAGAAGAACCCTCAACGATTTCAAACTCACTCATGCGGCAATAGTTTAATTAGGCTACTTTTGTTTGGCCCTATGTTTTTAGGGTTTGTTGGGAGTTCGTTTTTAGGTTTATTCACTTTATGGTGGCTACCATTTGGCTCAGATAGTTACCCTTTGTGGTTCTTATACTTAGTGTTAGGCTGGAACTTACTATTTTTAAATTTATTCCCTCTTTGGGATTTGGTATTTTCACCTAAACATGCCTATTTTGACCGCCTTACAGGCAAAGTCGGTTATACCTTTGATATTCCCGGTTGTGAGGAACGGGATGAATTTGGTAATTGCTGTTTTGACTGGCGTGATATGAAATGTGTACTGGTAAACCAAAGTACCGACCAAGGAGGCTCTCGGGCTTTTTTTCCGGTGATATCGCATAAAAATAGAGATAAATACCCACAAACCAAAATGACCATAGTGGTCACTGAACTTGCACAAAACCCTATCTATTGTTTGTTGTTTTGGGAGCGCTTAGTGCGCTTTATGGATAATACCAAGCCATTACCCGATATTCCTGAGTACGAAGGCTACAGATACCTTGACCCAATCACCGCTGAGTTTGATAAACAAAACAATCGCCCAGAGGTGTACTGGCGTGATATGAGCCCAGCCCAACAAACTGAAATCTACCATGAGTTATATGATGAAGCATACAAAATAGATTGGTATAACGACGCCCCCCAGCCCGAAATCACCAAACCATGGCAACGCTGGACCCCTGAACCTGAAAGAAAAGAAACCTTAAATTGGAAATACAAAGCCAAACGGTTATATATGCAATTAACCTGCGGTATACCGTAAATACAATATTCTAAAATTATTAAGAGGGAAGTCATGAACAAGGACGAAAAGATGAACGCAACAATTAAAAGTATCCCAAGCAAATTCACGGTTGTAAACTTTACGGCTAATTATAAGGCACACTTCAACGCCAGTTTGAATGTGGCTATATGGACTGTCATAGTAGCTGCTTCTGCATTATTGACACTGTCTGCAATTTTTACGTCACTAACAGGGCCTGATTCTCTCTATATTCGAGGAGATATGTCGTTGACTCAATTTTGGCAACTATACCCAGGCCCTATTGCGACGATTGGCTTTTTATTAACTTATGGGTGTACACAGTTAGTTAGTATCAATAAGTCATATTGGGAAGTGTATTTTATTAATCATGTTGAGGTGATTTATAAAGGAGAAAAGCTAGACTTCAATGGTTATGAGCTAAGGATGTACGATAAGGATAAGTTTATTATTGCTAAAAATAACCAGCAAATTAATGATTTTATTTTTCAGCTTAACAACGCTAGTTAATTTAGGTCTATGCTATCCCAACTTTATCAATGTGGCCGAAACATTTTGAAGTTGATTGGCAAGTAAAAGTGCAATATCGGTTAGATAAAAATGTCACCTTGCCTTACGTTGATATAGATGAGCGAAACGATTGGGAAGACGGTGAAGTACCTGATAAGGCATGGATAATAAAGGAAATAGAATATGCTTGAGCAGTATGCAGAGACCGCTTACAGAGGTAAGCAAGACGCAAAATTTAGAGATGAAATAGCGACTGATGAGCGTGACTCTATGTGACGAGGAGCAGCTCGACAACTTATTGATGAGTAAACCTATCAAAAAGCTAACACCACCGGATATTTTTAAATTTCCATGGAAATATGCAGATAACATAAAAGCTGAAAGCGAGATCAAGTTCGGGAAAACCTTGTGGCAAAAATTCACATCGTTTTTTATGGTAGATCTGTAGTTAATTGCAAAATGATTTAGCTACCGTAATAGATGCCACATAACTTTGTTATCAGGTAATTAGAATTACTTTCTCCATTTGAGTGATATCTCATTATTAGGCTCTATGAAGAAAAATAAGGGAAAGTAGATATGTTAATGCGCAGATTTATGTTTTATTCAATAAGTACCCTCATTTTACTTATGACAATGCAGGCTTACGCAGATATGTTTGGTTTTTTTCAAAAGCAGGATTATGTATTATCAGCGCCAGTTAAAGGTGTTTTGTTAAGTGATGGCAAACCTCAAGCAGGAGTAGAGGTGCTGAGGTCGCTTACATATAGCAAGGAATATATTGATAAGTCTGTTACCGATCACTATGGTCGTTTTTCATTTCCAGAAAAGGTAATTAGGACGGCTAAACCAAGTAATATGTTTGATAACGAGTCCGTTCATCAACATATTTATATTGATGATGGTACGCCAGAGGGCGTAATTATATGGTATTCAATTATTTCCTTGAATCCTGATAGTCAAACGCTTGTTAAACTATTAGGCAATCTTGTGTGTGATATTGCTCAAGAGCCGCATACATACGATATACCTATTGCAGAAAATAAAGGCCAAAGTTTTACTATTTACACAACCTGTAAGCTTTGACAAATTGATTATAATTTAGTTGTTATTCAATAATACTGCACCGTTTTGTATATCACCTAAGTAATCGTCTTTATTATAAATAGGGCATTTGTCCATCGACAGGCAGCCGCAGCCTATGCAGCCATCGACTCGTTCGCGTAAGCGCTGCATAAAGGCAATGCGTTCATCAAGTTGGGCTTGCCATTGTTTAGACAAGGCTGACCAATCCTTTTTGGTGGGCGTGCGTTCGTCGGGTAAGGTGGCAAGAGTTTGCTTTATTTCTTCAAGCGTTATACCCATTGCTTGAGCCGCTTTTATAACGGCAACGCGGCGTAGCACGTCTGGTTTATATCGGCGTTGGTTACCATTATTGCGCCAGCTACGTATTAACCCTTTCGTTTCGTAAAAGTGTAGTGTTGATACCTTTACACCACTGCGCTTAGCCACAAAGCCCACTGTTAAGTTAGCCTCGATGAGTTTCTTCTGTTGAATGGTCATCGTTTTTCTTCTTGTTAAAAAAGTTTCTAAATTGCTTGTTGACCTTAAGTTAACTTGAGGTTTTAAGCTTTGCTCCATCATAAAAAAAGGAGTTAACTCAATGCAAGACAAATCAGTAAATAATACCGCAATCATTTATTCAAGTGGCCGTAAAAATGGCAATACCACCGCACAAGCTAATGCGTATAGCAAACAACAAAGTGGCATTGTTTTTTGCTTAGATGACTATGTTATTTCACCTTATCGCTATGATAAGCAATATAAAAATGATGATTTCTATAACCTGTTTGAGGTGCTATTACGTTATGAACACTGGGTGTTTGCATCCCCTGTGTATTGGTATAGTACGACACCGAAAATGAAGGCGTTTATGGATAGAATTACCGACTATATGGATGACGAAGCACTTAAGCCAAAGCTGAGAACCTTAAGACAAAAACAGTTTTCAATTCTGTCTAATGCAGCATCTGCGACTGCGCCGGATGCATTTATTGATATGTTTAAACATACATTCAATTATTTAGGGATGACTTTTAAAGCCCATTCGCATGTTCAGGCTAGTTAATTATGCTAATTAGCGTTAGGCTAAGTAAAAAAGTAAAAAGGATGATTTATGAAAACGTTACTTACTGGCTTAAGCCTACTCTTAACTAGCCTAACTTGTTTGGCAGACGAGCCAGCTCCTGTAATTAAAGACTATGGTTATTTTTATAACGTGCCAGCTCATGTCTCTGATTTGAGTCAAGCACAGTTTAAGATTGCCTTTGATGTAGGCGATGGCGCTGCAAAGGGCTCACAAAATAATCATATTAACTCGCTAGCGCGTTTTATCAATATGCATGTTGCCCATGGAGTAAAACCAGAAAACATTCAGTTGGCGTTAGTTGTACATGGTGGTGCGAGTGTTGATGTGCTTGAAAATAGCTTTTATAAAGCGCGTTTTGACAAAGATAACAAAACCCAATCTTTGATTGAGCAACTCCTTGCTAATAATACAGTTGTGTATGTGTGTGGGCAATCGGCAACTCATATGAAAGTGGCGGCTGGGCAACTAATACCTGGAGTGAAAATGGCGCTTTCAGCCATGACTGCCCATGCGCAGTTGCAGCAACAAGGTTATACATTGAATCCGTTTTAGATGAATATCCTTTGTTTTGGTGATTCTAATACCTTTGGAATTTCACCGGTTGATGGCAAACGGCTGGCTGAGGGGGAACGCTGGCCTACTTTATTAAAGCAGTTAATGAGAGAGGGTGATGAAGTTATTGAAGCAGGGCAGCCTAATCGTACTTTGGTGAATAACCCGCCGTTCAACGGAGATAAGTCTGGATTAAAATATTTAAAGCCTTATCTTGAAGAAAATCAATTGGATGTGATTATTATTCAGCTTGGTACCAATGATTTAAAAACCCGCTTTAATTTAACGCCTGAACAAATAGCGCAAGGGTTGAATAAGTTACTGCTAGAGATTACTCACTTTTATACCAATATTAGGCTACCAAAACGTATTGTTATTAGCCCGTCTAAAGTTTATGAAGTTAGCCAATATCAACGTATCTACGCTGGTGCTGAAATTAAATCGCAACAGTTAGCACCACGCTATGCTGAGATTGCAAAATTACACCAATGTCATTTTTTAGATGCTTATTCGCTAGTAAATCCATGCCCTAATGAAGGGATCCATCTAGCACCAGCTTCACATAATTTGCTTGCTGAGCACTTGGATAGCTTATTGCGTAATGAGAAAGGTTTTCTGGTTAATTGTAGCGTCGATGTTGATTAATTAATAATCCAATTTGTATTTTAATATTACTTAAAGCTGCGTATAATGCGCGGCTTATTTTTAGGTCTGTGTGGTGTTTCTTGAAGTCAATATTCAAACAATATGGTGTGGTTTTTATTTTATTAAGCTTATTAACGGGCTTAATTGGCGCATTTGTTAATCCACTTATGAGTTTGTTTATTGTTGAGGGTTTACAAAGCCCACCTATTTATTTGGGTGTATACACCACAGGGGTCACTTTGATGGGCATTCTTTTTAGTCAATGGTTAGGTGGGTTGGCTGATAAGGGGGTGAGTGCTAAAAAGATGTTTATGATCGCGGTCTCTGGCATGGGGATGGCATTAGTTGTGTTTGCCAACGCAACGTCTTTTTGGCAAGTGTTTGCAGCCGGAGTTCTCTTGCTCTCGATGGGAAACGCTGCGATACCGCAAGTTATGACCATTGCTCGCCAGTGGGCTGATCAGCAAGCACATATTGATATCACTCAGTTTAATACTCGCCTAAGAGCCGCTATTTCATTTGCCTGGGTCGCAGGCCCACCACTTGGTTACCTACTTGCGTCTGGCGTTGCTTTTAGCCGCTCATTTTATACCGCGGCGACGTTTGCATTACTGGCATTAATTTTTGCAATGAAGTTTTTGCCAAGCACTGATGCTAACGACAGAGCTAAAAAGGCTGAGCCAAATCAGCCTATCAATCTATCGTTTTGGGCTTTAGGTGCTGCTATAACCTTTGGCTCAATTGGCAATATTATGTACGCCAGTGCCTTACCGCTTTATACAATTAATGAACTGGGCTTTGCCAATAATATGCCTGGAATATTTATGGGCATGGTGGCATTAATTGAAATACCTGTAATGCTGTATACCGCAAAGCTCAGCAAACGCATCACTAAAACAACCTTACTAGGTTTTGCTTTTAGCTGTGCTATTTTGTTCTACCTTGGTGTATTTTTTGCCAACCAAGTATGGCAATTCTTCATACTGCAAGGTGTTAATGCTATTTTTTATGGCATTTTTGCGGGTATCGGTCTAACAATTTTACAAGAACAGCTGCCGTCACGGATTGGTTTTACTTCTGCTTTTTATGGTAATGCAATTAAAGTAGGGGTGATGCTTGGTACTGCCAGTACGGGTTTAATTGCACAGTGGTTTAGTTTTCGTTTTGCTACACTTGGCTCGCTTATCGCGGCAAGTCTTGCGCTGAGTTGTTTATTATTATTTAGTTATTTAAAGCGCCAAGAGAGCGAGTCGCAAGGACAATTATTAGCTCAAAATGTGATTTAAAAAAGCCGCTAGTTCACACATAGCGGCTTTGGGTATTGAGCTAATGGGTATTAATTTTAGAACTCGTAACTTACGTCACGATTTTATAATTTAGTTAAATAATTCATTAATAACAAAAGGTTGTTTTTTGTTTTTAATTTAATGAAAAAGGGTTGTTGCAAGAGATTCTTAATAGTTAGGTGTCTAGACGTTTAGCTATTTTTATTTCTTTATAAATCAATGGATTTGAATAAAAAACAGGTTGAATGTTGTAGTTGATTTAGGTATTGTAAACAAAATGTTTCAAGGACGAGATGCAATGATTCAACCAACCTCTGTATTTATTAAAACGGTTTTAAAAATGCCTGTTCGCTCGCAGTGCTATCCCTACTTAATTAAAATTCTTGATGCTTTTTTTAGCAAAGTGAAGATGGACGATAGTCTACCTCACTGTAACAATCGCAATGAGTTTGACCTTTTTTTAATTGATAGCAATGGCTGTAATTGGCAAAACTTAATTCCAGCAGATTTATTGGCATTGGCTAAAGTGAAACCAGTTATTGTGTTTAATGCGCAGTCAGATGCTATTTGTGAAAAAAACCTGTTACTTAATAATTTTAAAGGTGTTTTTTATAATAATGATTTACCCGAAGATGTATTCAAAGGGTTAATGCGGATAATCAATGATGAACTTTGGTTTAGCCGCAAGATAATATCAGCGACATTTAATGAAGTGCTGGCCATGGTAAGTCGTTTTGAGCCGCAATCTAATCACGATGCAGATAGTGAACCTGAAGCATTATCAAATCTAACTAAACGTGAAAAATCAGTGATCTACTTACTCGCACAAGGGGCGAATAATCATAGTATCGCCGAGCGTTTGAATATTAGTGATCACACCGTAAAAACCCACCTTTATAGCGCGTTTAAAAAAACTAATTCACGCAATCGCATCGAATTATCTAATTGGGCACAGCGTTATATGGCGATTAGGTTACCATTGCAGAACTAACGGAGCTGCGTTAAGCAAAAAGGTGGATGTAATTGCAATCGGTACATTTGCTGTTTAATATACTGTTTTCAACTTCAACTTTTATGGCATTAGTCACTGAGTGGCTATAAAAAATATAGAAAGATCAAGGATGAATTATGACGCAATGTGTATTTTGCGATATTGTTTCGGGTAAAGAACCTTGCCATAAAGTATGGGAAGACGATGAACATTTGGCTTTTTTAACTATCTACCCAAATACCAAAGGGGCGACGGTGGTTATTCCTAAACAGCACCTTTCCAGCTATGCCTTTGCGCAATCTGATCACGTACTTGAAAAATTGATTGTAGCAACTAAAAAAGTAGCCCTTATTTTAGACTCTGCACTAGAAGGTGTGGGGCGAACCGGTATGTTTTTAGAAGGATATGAAATTGATCACTTGCATAGTAAGTTATCGCCAATGCATGGTACCGGTAGTGGATCTGATTTTCACCATATAGAGCCGACATTTGGGCCATTTATAGAAAAGTACCAAGGGTATTTATCATCCCATGATTGTGAAAGAGCTGACGACAATGAACTTGCCGCTTTAGCTCAATTACTTCGAGAACATGCGTAAGGTATTAGAGGTTAGGCTATTTTAAATCAGAACAAGGGATCATCATGTTAGAAGCAGCAGCTTTTTTACTGTTATTTTGCGGAATTATTCACTCATACTTGGGTGAAAAGTATATTTTGATCCGCCTATTTAAACGCGACAATTTACCAAAATTATTAGGCAGTGATTGGTTTACAAAACGGGTATTGCGATTTGCTTGGCACTTAACCACCATTGCTTGGTGGGGCTTTGCGGCTATCATCTGCTGTATATTATACTCCAGCGGTAATTACAGTATTGATATCCTGCATATTATCGCTGTGGTGTTTATTCTAAGTGGTGTAATGTCGCTGGCATTTACCCGAGGCAAGCATTTGTCGTGGCTATTCTTTTTTTGTATCGCAGGATTATGTATTGCCGTTGGCAATAACTACTAGCGATGATTAAAGTGCCTCGCGTTTAGCTACGCTTGCTTGCCCATATGCCTTTGTCGATGCCTTTGATAACTAAATCACTGAGGGCTTTTTCAATTGCTTGGGTTACACAAATACTCATCGGCTCGTTATCACTAAAACCGGCTTCGGCTTCTGCTAGACGTTTGTAACTGACATAACGGAAAAAGCCTGCGCGCATTTCTTGGCTGAGTACTTTTTTACTGGTGGCAACTGAGAGCAGCACTTGTCCTGTACGTACATCCACCGCGCGTAAATAAATTGATATGGCATCTTCTCGGTACAGTTCTGATGCGCCGATACCAAAATATTCCATCCCAAAACCACCGGTTTTTACATTGGTGTCGTAGCTGATAATACCGCCTTCTAAAATGATTTTGGCGGTGGTTAAGGGTGGTAGTTCTATCGCATTGGGTTGTTCTGCTTGCGCGGCGCGAATAATTTTTCTCTCAGTCAGGATATTTTGTAAACCTTCACGTTCCACGGGTATAAACCAATCTGATTCATGCAGCGCTTGCATCAAAATTGAGTTAGCACCTTGAGTGACTGCGGTTGAAAATGAACTGACATTGCCTTGTGGTTTATACTGCCCAGTTTGATCGCGAAAGGAGTAAACTGAAACTGCAATACTGCCCGCAGGTGTTGGCAATTTTTGTAATGCTTGGAAGGTTTGCGTTGGCTCCAAACTGGTTGCTTGCTGTTGTGATGGTGGGATCAAATTACCCATGCTACTGCATGCGGATAAAGTAAGGCTGAGTACTGCAATGAATAACGATTTCATTTAGCTAAACCTCGGCACTTCAATCACCAAAACACTGTTGTCGGTGGTGTTGGTGATTCGCACAGTTATTGAATCTACGGTACTGGTGATCACTTGAATTTCATAATCGCCGCTTAAAAAAATTGAGTCTTGGTTAAAAATACTTTCGTCAATATCTTCACCAAAGGCAATATCGGTGATCTCTCTTACCATACGATTTAGGTAAGTTCGCTCCAGTGAGTCTTGAAATTTCTCCGCGTAGCTTTGCTCAATAATTGGCGCTTTATGTTTGTTCTGCGCTTGTGCTTTGTTGAGCAACATACTGGCATTGAGCGGGCTACCACCAAAACTCGGGTTAATAGGCGTATACACAAGCTCTGTGGCAGAGATTGATAAGGGAAATAACAGGGCTATTATTGTTGTTATATTTTTTATTGAGTAGGGGGTCATTTTACCATCCATTTTTTGCCATATCAGGCGACGCTTTATGTAAATTAGAGCGCGCCATTGCATCCATTACACTGTATAAAGCGTGTTCCACACGCTCATCTATTGGCTCTAAACGACGGCCTAAATAGGTGATATATACAATTTGATTATTCATTACTAAGGTCAGTTGTGTGCCCGCACGAGGAAGTACTGTTTCTTTTATTTCGATATTAAAACCAGCAGTTGAAGGTAGGTCGCGCCAAAGATTTGAAAATTCAAAATAAAACTGGTGACCAAAACGACTAATGCTGCGATCAAGCACTAGGCCATCTATCTCTAATTCCTCAGCACCTTGAGATAAGGCTGTGAATGTGGTTAAAAACAGTAAGCTTAGGGCTGTAATAAAGGTTTTCACTAACATCTGTTTCAATATGGGGGGGCATGCCCCCCCATATCCCTATTCTTGGGTCACAGTAGCTGTGTTGTAATCACCTACTTGGGTGATGATCACAGAGCTATTAGAATTGGTAATATAGCCTTCGACCAAGTTACCGTTACCTACTTGAGATACTTCAAAGTTGATATTGTCACCACCAACAACAAATGCACCGCCGTCAATGCCAGCAACCATATTCATATCGCCTTGTTGGGCAATATCAATTGAGTGATTGCTACCTTCCATGACTAAATCTATCGCATTTAGGTCGCCACTTTGTACAAAATCGACCGTGTTATTATTACTGTCGATTACACTTGCAAAGGTGATAACTGCTTCGTTAGTGCTACCCAGTTGATTGATATTAATATCATTATCGTTTGATGTAAGTGATGTGTCAGGGTATGAAGATTGGATCAATGCGGTGTTCATATCACCAGCTTGCGCTAAATCAACATCATTGCCGTCACCATTAAAGTTAGCAATATGGGCGCTGTTTTCGCTACCAATTTGTGTGCTTGAAAACTCATTATCAGCACCGATCGCACCTAGGTAAGTTTCGTTCATTGCACCGTTTTGCATTACCGTTAGTTCGTTGTTATCACCGAGTACATCAACACCGACTTGATTATTATCTTGTTGCTGATCAACAGAAACCTGGTTGTCATTCCCGGCAAATAACTCTGAAGTAAAGCTATTGCTGTTGCCTTCTTGATCGAGTGCTAGGTCGTTATCGTTACCTTCAACAGCCGCGAATGATGCTGTATTCGAGTCACCCGCTTGCTCAATCTCTAAGCTGTTATCATCGCCACGCATAGATAAAGCGGTAACAGCATTGAAATTACCGTCTTGATCGATCACAACTTCATTAGCATTACCAACCAGTTCATTGAGTGTAAAAGCGTTAAACAAGCCGTTTTGAGTCACTTCAATGGTGTTTTCGTCACCGCTGATCAGCGACAGCGTGGCTTCATTTAGAAGGCCCGCTTGTGATGCGCTAATTTGGTTACCACTGCCTTGCAAATCAAAGTTATAGAACCAATGGCCGCCATCTTGTTGGGTTACTTCAATATCGTTGCTGTCACCTTGAACTACGTTAATCGCTTCGTTATTAATACCAAAAAAACCAGTACCGTATTGCGCAACTGTTACGGTGTTATCATTGCCCGTAATATCAGACAATGCGCCATTAACCTCACCATCTTGAGTGTGACTTAATGTGTTGTTATCGCCAGTGGTGTAGGTTAACGACAAGTTTTGAAATTGTTTTTGATCAACGCTAATGCTGTTGTTATCGCCTAAACTTGTTATGTTTGCTTCAAGGCCATCACCCTGCTGCGTGACCATTACATCGTTACCAATACCTTGCAATGAGGTTTGTTCAATGGTGAGTACATTACCCACCGCAGTACTAGAGACTTGGCTTGCTAATACGGAGCTTGATTGATTTTTATCATCAATATTTGCGTGTGCCACAAAGCTTGAACTTAATGCAATTGCGATTGCACATGTTAATAATGATTTCTTTAACTTCATGATTTTTCCTTAACTTATAATTATTAAAGCGACTATTTCAGTGCTATTGAGCACCCAAACTAGCTGCGTTGTTGTATTTCAGCATGCCTTGCTGATTAAGTTTTGTGATATCAAGAGCAAAAAAGCCCACTCTTGCAAAAGAGAGTGAAGAGTGATGCCGATAACGGCACCGTACTAGTAGCACTAAACTGTTTGCACTAGTTGGTAACAGTTATCAACGAATGATCACTTTATGGTGAATTGAAAAAGACTTAAATCATCTCTTTTTAGGGTTTTTAATTTACTTTATTTTCAGTTGGTTATGTTATTTATTGAATTTATTTACCCATTTTAAATAAAAGTTGGTAAAAAATAATGGGATTAAGTAAGTGCCTTTGTAGTGCCCTTAACTCATAAAAATGAATGTGTTGTTAACAAGTCTGCCTGTAAAAATAGTGTTAATGACTGATTTTTTAGTGATCATGCGAATTTTTCTTGTGTGTTATGGCTTTTCTGTTCATTTATAAAGCTTGCCATGTGATATTTCAAAAGTAGTGAAGTTAGCAAATCGTAGTTGCATTTATGCGACAAGTTGATATTTCTAACTATGGATACAGAATATGAAAACTAAATTATCTATTTTAAGTTTGGCAATTTTGCCATGTTTAGCAGCAGCACAAGTGACGACTATGTCCGCAGAGCCAACTGTTCGCGCTTCTGAAAATTCGTTACTTGTAATGTATAAAAAAGGCACCTCGCAGGCTATGCGCAGTCAAGCTCGCAGTTTAGTAAAAGCAAAAGTGAGTGATTTAAATAAAGATGGGGTCGATGACAATTATGCGTCGATTCTATCGGGCCGCTTAGCTAAATTTGAAGTTGCAGGAATGAGCACCAAGCAAGCGATTAAATTGCTGCAAACCCATGCTGCGATAGAGTACGTTGAGCCTGATTATCGCGTGAGTATTGCCAGTGCGCCTAACGATCCTGATTTTTCAAAGCTGTGGGGATTACATAATGAAGGCCAATCTAGTGGTACCGCAGATGCGGATATTGATGCGCTAGAGGCTTGGTCAATCTCCACAGGCAGTAAAGATGTTGTTATTGGGGTTATTGATACCGGTGTTGATCACAGTCATAGCGACTTAATGGCTAATATGTGGATAAATCCGAATGAAATAGCGGGCGATGGCATTGATAATGATGGCAATGGTTATATAGATGATGTGCATGGTATTAATGCCATAACTAATGTTGGCGATCCAATGGATGATCAAGGTCATGGTACGCATGTATCAGGAACTATTGGCGCCACAGGCAATAATAATAACGGTATCGTGGGTGTTAACCATGAAGCGGCGATCGTTGGTTGTAAATTCTTAGATGCGTCAGGATCAGGTTCTACATCCGATGCAATTAAATGTATTGATTACATGGTGAGCTTAAAAAATGATGGTGTGAATGTTCGCGTACTGAATAATAGCTGGGGCGGTGGTGGTTTTAGCCAAGCACTTGCTGATGCGATCACAGCCAGTGAACAAGCGGACATTTTATTTGTTGCCGCTGCAGGTAATGACGCCGTTGATAATGATCAAAATCCACATTATCCATCAAATTATGAGCATGAAAGCGTGTTGTCAGTGGCCAGTACTGATCGTAACGATTATATGTCTGATTTTTCTCAGTGGGGTTTAACCAGTGTTGATCTTGGTGCACCAGGCAGCGCTATCTATTCAACTGTACCAGGCAATGATTATGCAACTTATTCTGGCACGTCAATGGCCACGCCGCATGTTGCGGGTGTTGCGGCTTTGGTGTTGTCACTAAATCCTGACCTATCAACAAGTGAGCTTAAACAGTTGCTAATGAGCAGTGGTGATGACAACACCCAGTTACAAGGTAAAACAGTATCAGGTAAACGCCTTAATGCTAATAGAGCGCTTGAAGAAGCCGATCCAACACCAAGTTTTAAATTATCTGTAACACCAACTAGTCAGCAGATCACTGCCGGTGAAACGGCAACCTATACATTCGAAATTGGCTCCATAGCAGATTGGAGTGGCGTTGTTGATCTAGAGTTAGTGAGTGATTTGGCGCAGGCGAGTTTATCTGCAACAACCGCAATGCCAGGCGATACCGTAACATTAACGGTACCCACGTTAGAATCTACCCAATGGGGAAGCTATAACTTTACTGTAAATGGCAGCTCAGGTGAGCTTGCTAAGCAAAAGTCAGTAGGTTTATTGGTTGACCCTGTGGGCTTAAATGATTTCACTTACACAAATGAAACCCCAGTTGATATTCCCGATAACGATGTGGCTGGTATCAGTTCAGTGATCACAGTAAATGATCCGCTGACTGTTTTTGCGACTCAAGCAGATATTAATATTTCACATAGTTATATTGGTGATTTAATTGTTACGTTAACTTCACCAACAGGCACCACGTCAACCTTGCATAGTCAATCAGGCGGGAGTGCTGATGATTTAGTACAAAGTTATGCACTGGCTGATTTTAATGGCGAAGTGGCAACGGGTGATTGGACATTATATGTCGAAGATGCCTTTGCAGCTGACACGGGGAATTTAAACAATTGGTCATTGACCTTTAGTGCTATTGGCGAAGTTAGCCCGCAACCACCAGAGGCCGGTTTTGAGTTTGACACACAAGGCCTTGCAGTAAGCTTTACAGACACTAGCCGTGATGCAAATAACGATATCACGCAGTGGAGCTGGGACTTTGGTGATGGCGCTACGTCAACAGATGCAAGCCCAGCCCATACCTATGCGCAAGCTGGGAATTATGAAGTAACCCTGACGGTCACTGATAGCGAAGGCAATACTGATACATCAATGCAAACAGTGGTTGTGAGTGATGTTGAAATTGAGTTGAGCTTAGTACGTGCGAACAAAACACGCCTTAATACTATGCGCGTAGAGTTAAGTTGGCCACAAGTTGGCGAGCAAACACTTAGTGTATATAGAAATGGCGAGTTGGTTGGTACAACCGCAGACACTGGTCGCTATCGTGACTTCGCTCGTAATGCCACGTTACCTGCATATGACTACCAATTATGTGTTACAGAAAATGTATGTTCGAACATCATGACGGTGACATTCGAATAAATTAATTACATTTTAACCAAAATAGCTAAGCCCTGTTATTTCCCCTGCAGGGCTTTTATTGCTTTGGTTTTATTGAATCTAATAATTCAAGCACTTTGTCTTGACCAAAGGTTTGAGCAAACTGCTCAGCTGTTTGCCCTGCTTTATTGGCATGCTCGGTGTCGCAATCTAGGCTTACTAGGGTTTTCGCAATACTAAATTCGCCTCTAAAAATAGCCGCCATGAGTGCTGTGTTACCGCGGTTGTCTTCTAGACACGCATTGGCGCCTAAGTTTAATAATGAATCGACAGTACTTTTGTGACCGTGATAGGTTGCAATCATTAAGGCGGTGTAACCTTTATTGTTATAACTATCGATTGGAATACCAGCGGTTACGAATTGTTTAATGACTTGCTCATCACCTGTTCGCGCTGCTGCAAAGTAGTAAGCAAGTAGGTTATCGTATTGTGATTGCGTGTCGGTGTTTGTTGGTTCATTTGCAACAGAGTTAAAACTTAAAACAGTAATTAGAATAATAAAGAATTTACGCATCAGATTGCCTTTTAAAAAAGTGTGTCCTTAAAAAAGAGGAAGGGTTTACCTTCCTCATCAAGGTTGGGAATGGATATATCGCTTAAAGTTTACTTGCCAGTTGCTTAACCATTTTCAAGTCACCGTTTACGGCTTTAGTTAAACGTGTGCCATATTCAGTGTCGGCTTTGTAAAAGTGGCTGAGCATTTTGTGTTTAACATCGCTGTTTTGTACTTTGCCTAAATCACCCGCTAGGTTGTTAATTAGGTTAGTACGTTCTTGCTTGCTAAACCCACGGTATAACACACCTGCTTGAGCAAAGTTTTGCTGCTTTTTAATAGCGGCTTGTTGTACGTAGCCTTTAAGCTGCGTTTGGCTTCTACGGGCTATTGGGTTTTCACTCACATTTTCGTGACTTGGTTGATAGTTCACATTGCTGGTGGTGTTACCGTAATTCATCGCGCCATCTTGGTTGTAATTAACCACATCAACTTTTGCTCGGTTAATAGGTAGTTGTTGGTGGTTTGCACCTAAGCGATACATTTGTGTATCCGCGTATGAAAACACACGACCTTGCAACAAACGGTCTTCAGATGGCTCAATACCCGGAATAATATTTGCCGGTGCCATTGCAACCTGTTCAGTTGATTGGAAAAAGTTAGTTGGCATACGGTTTAATGTCATAGTACCGACTTTTGTTTCCTTTACATCTAACCACATTTTAGTTGCATCTAATGGGTTGTAGTCAAAGTCATCAAGCTGTGATGGATCAAGGGTTTTAATGTAAAGATCCCATTTAGGGAAGTTACCTTTGCCTATCTCTTCATATAGATCACGTGTTAAGTGTTGAAAGTCTTGGCTTTGTACTTTAGCGACTTGTTTAGCATCTAAATTATCAATGCCTTGTTGGCTTACCCAATGGAATTTTACGTATTTAACATCACCCGATTTATTGATCATTTTGTATGCGTGAACGCCCCAACCATCCATTTTACGAAGGCTTGCTGGTGTACCGTAGTCACTGTAAACCCAAGTCAGCATGTGAGTTGACCCCGGCTCATATGAGAAAAAGTCAAAAAAGCGATTCGGATCTTGAATGTTATCAACCGGCGATGGTTTTAATGAATGCACCATATCTGGGAATTTAATCGCATCACGAATAAAGAATACTGGTAGGTTGTTACCCACTAAATCCCAGTTACCTTCATCAGTGTAGAACTTGGTCGCAAAGCCACGTGGGTCACGTAAGGATTCAGGACTACCTTTAGAGTGAATAACGGATGAGAAACGTACAAATACTTCAGTTTCTTTACCTGCTTCGCTAAATGGAGCTGCAATAGTTAAATCGTCTAATTCTTTGCTCGCAACAAACACACCGTGTGCGCCTGTACCTCGGGCATGGACTACTCGCTCAGGAATTCGTTCGCGTGCGAAGCGTTGTAACTTTTGAATTAACTGCACATCTTCAAGCAATACACTGCCACGCTCACCCGCAGTAATTGAATTTTGGTTATCGCCAACAGCTGCGCCATTGTCTTTTGTGAGCATCGTTGCGGCAGTGACTGGTAGTGCCATTGCTAGTGTAAGTGCACTTAGTGTGAGAAGTGATTTTTTGTTTGTGTTGTTCAATTGAGTATTCATAGTTGACCTCATGTAATTTACTCGTTTGCGCCGTGCAAACGTTTTAACTGAGCTCAGTGTATGAATTGTTTTTCGTTCGGTAAAATTGATTGTTTAGATTGGTGTGATTTGTATTTTGGATTGAATGAATCGAGTTAATTGCTAGTTCTTAGACCTAAGTCTAGTGATTAATGCTAAGTACCTTGAAACTACTGACTTTTATTTCATAAAAACGGCGATAAACCTCATATTGGTGCATTACCTATTCACTTTTTATTGACATTCTTATGTGTAAAAGAGAATATGCCCACCAGTTGGGCCAATGCCCAAAGTGGTGAGTTGTTAGTTTAATTGCACTAAAAGGTGGCAAATGACCAGTAATATAGAGCTAGTTATTTTTGATTGTGACGGTGTTGTTATTGATAGTGAGATCCTAAGTGCTCATGTATTAATTCAAATGTTGAGTAAATTAAAGATCAATATCGACATACATTATGTTCAACAGTACTTTTTAGGTTGTAACTTTAAGACTGTCAGCGAAAAGATAACGTCAGCTTTTGGTGTCGAGTTACCTGATCAATTTGAGCATGATTATAGGCAAGCGTTAGTCGCTATGTTTGCGGATCATTTGCAGCCTACAGCAGGTATTAAAAATATCTTATTGAATTTAAATGTGCCTTTTTGTATCGCTACAAGCAGTAGTTTACAAAGAACGCAAAAAGCATTGCATGCCGTTCAGTTAGACGCTTTATTTGCAGATGTCTTTACCAGTGAAGAAGTTAGATTTGGTAAGCCTGCACCGGATTTATTTTTACATGCCGCGAGTGTTATGGGAGTTTCACCGCAAAACTGTCTAGTAATTGAAGATAGCAGCGCGGGTATTCAAGCTGGGTATAGTGCGGGTATGCAAGTGCTGCATTACTTTGGCGGTCAGCATTTAGAAACCGGTGTCAATCACGTACATATTAACTTCCCAGACGTTGCTCTACTCGAACACTGGCAGTCTTTTTTTATTGCCTACCCAGAACTTAAACGTAAGTCATTATTATGAACAAAAAATCAAACAGTGAACTAAAAAAGTTAGAAGATGCTGCACGTGCGGCATGGCTCTACTATGTTGCAAAAAATACGCAAGACGAAATAGCACAGAAATTAGATGTATCACGTCAATCGGCACAGCGTTTAGTCGCACTTGCTGTCAGTGAAGGCTTGATCAAGGTACGGTTAGATCATCCTATTACCCGGTGCATGGAGCTTGCTGAGCAACTTAAAAGTAAATTTAATTTATTAGAGTGTGAAATAGCGCCGAGTGATCCGTCAGATATAAATTCTACCTATGGCCTTGCACAAAGTGGAGCAAAAATTTTAGAGCGCTATTTAAAATCAAAGCAGCCTAAAACACTTGCTTTTGGAACCGGGCGTTCATTAAAAGCCTGTATCGACGAGTTACCTAATATGGAATGTGAGCAGCATAACTTGGTTTCTATCGTGGGTAATATGATGCAAGACGGCTCAGCTTCAAAGTTCGATATTGTAGTGAGTATGGCTAATCGAGTGAATGCAAAGCACTTTCCATTACCGCTACCGTTATTTGCACAAACACACGAGCAAAAAGCGTTGTTGCATGATTTAGCTCCCGTTAAAAATATTTTTAATTTAGCAGCAAATGCTGATGCGACTTTTGTTGGTATTGGTCATATGACTCAGAGCTCGCCGTTACTGATGGATGGCTTTATTGAACCTGAACAATTGCAATCATTTCAAAATACAGGCGTGGCCGGCGAGGTAGTGAGTTGGCTTTACGATAACAACGGTGAGCTTATTGATAATTCGCTAATGCAGTGTTTACTAAGTGCCCCCTTACAAATTAATGCCGACAAACCTGTATTTGGCATTGCGGCCGGCCCAGAAAAAGTTACAGCAATTACGAGTGCCTTAAAAGGTAAGCTGATCAATGCGTTGATCACTAACGAGTATACGGCTGAACAAATTCTGAAAAATATTTCATAAAAATTTATAACACGCCTTAAGCCGTTATTCGAACAAGGGTACGAGTAATTGTATGGGCACAGGAAGTGATAATGACAACACATCAAAGCACACCTAATTATAGTGAGGTAAATGAAGAGCAGCTACCCGTTGCTCAACATAAGCTTCATGGTTGGAAACATTTTGCGGGCTTATATGCCGGTGAGCATGTGGCCGCCACTGAGTTTGTAATTGGTGCAACATTTGTTGCGCTTGGTGCTTCAACAATCGACATTCTATTAGGCCTATTGATCGGTAACTTGCTTGCCATGTGCTCGTGGTGGTTACTGACAGCGCCAATTGCCGTAGAAACACGACTAAGTTTATATAACTATTTAAATAAAATTGCAGGCAACTCAATGACCAAGCTCTATAACTGGGCAAACGTGGTTATATTTAGTGTGATATCAGCGGCGATGATCACGGTATCTTCCACCGCGGTTAGGTTTTTATTTGATATACCAGCCCAGTTAAACTGGTATCCAAATAGCTTTTGGTTTGTAGCTATTGTGCTGGCTGTTGGCTCTATCGTGGTGTTTGTTGCAATGTATGGTTTTTCTACCGTAGCCGACTTTTCTAAACTATGTGCGCCTTGGTTGTTTGTTATTTTTATTGGTGGCTCGTTTGCGCTGTTTCCTGAATTATCAAATCATGTGCTAGGTGCAACATCATTAAGTGGTTTTAGTGATTTTATCACCATAGGTGACTCTTCAATTTGGACTGGCACAAATGCGGATGGTGAAGCCGGTATCGGGCTATTTGAAGTGATTGGCTTTGCATGGGCTGCTAATTCAATTACTCACTTTGGCTTGATTGATATGGCAATTTTTAGATTTGCTAAACGTAAAAGCTATGGCTTGTTCTCTGGCGTGGGGATGTTCTTTGGTCATTATTTAGCGTGGATCTCTGCAGGCATTATGGGAGCTGGGGCTGCTGTTTTACTTAAAACGACTATTTCAGCGCTTGATCCGGGTGATGTTGCCTATCATGCGCTTGGGTGGACTGGGTTTGTAATTATCATCATTGCAGGCTGGACGACTGCCAATGCTAACCTTTACCGTGCTGGTTTAGCAGCTCAATCTATTTTTACTAACCATTCGCGTGAGCGCACCACAGCAGTTGTGGGTGTTGTTACTGTTATTATTGCTTGCTTTCCATTTGTGTTTTCGCAAATGCTACCGCTGCTCACCTATGCAGGTTTAATTGTGGTCCCTGTTGGCGGCATCGTGTTTGCTGAACATGTGTTGTTTCCTAGAATTGGTTTAACGCGTTATTGGGCTAAATATAAAAATATTACGCGTAATGTGCCAGCTATTGGTTCATGGGCAGCAGCATTAGTATTTGGCTTTGGTTTAAATGCGCTTGATGTTATGTCGTTTTATTATTTATTTATTCCAACCTGGTTGTTCACCATTGTTATTTATACGCTTTTAGCCAAAAAGTACGGAGCAGATGAAGATTATAGCGATGCCATTGTTGCTGATGAACAAGAGTTACACGCAATTAAAGCTTACCAGCAAGAAACAGCAAAGGCACTTTCACCAGTGGTTGTCGACTCTTCGGTATTCACTAAAGTATTAAATACAGTCTCTACATTATCGTTAGTCACTATTGTTATCTTTGCCAGCCAAGTGATGTTTTTTAGCGACACTATGAGCATTTATAAAGACAACAAATCACTTTTTGAAATAGTGTGCTTTATTTGCACGCTCCTTTATTTTGCAAGTGCTTATTGGTCGTTAAAACGCCATAAAGTATTGAATACAGCATCGTAATTTTGTTTAGTAAGGTAGACAACAGCATGAACCAATCACAACACACTCACATTGTTGAGCTCAATCAACAAAGTATGACAACCTTACCAAGTAATGTTGATGTACCCACTTACGATCGTAGTAAAGTAACGACGGGTATCGTGCATATTGGAGTCGGTGGCTTTCATCGTGCACATCAAGCTGCATACATTAATGAGTTACTCAAAACTCCAGGTAATGAGCAGTGGGGAATTTGTGGAGTCGGCTTATTAGAAGCCAATCGCGGTTTACGTGATGTACTAAATAAGCAAGATAACCTCTACACTTTAACAATTCGTCACCCTAATGGTCGTGTTGATAACACGGTTATTGGTGCAATGGTGGAGTTTTTGTTTGCACCAGAAAACAAACAAACTGTTATTGATAAAATGGCCCATGAAGACACTAAGATAGTGTCTTTGACCATTACAGAGGGCGGGTATAACTTTCACCCTGCAACGGGTGAGTTTGATTATGCAAACCCTGATATTGTTCATGATATTGAAAACCCATTACAACCGATCACTGCATTTGGCTACATCACCGCAGCACTTAAGTTACGTATGGAGCGAGGGATGGCGGCATTTACAGTGCAATCATGCGATAACATTCAACATAACGGCCATGTCACACGAAAAATGTTATTAGCGTTTGCCCATAAGCAAGATAGTCAATTAGCTCAATGGATTGAGCAGCATGTTGCTTTTCCTAATGCAATGGTTGATCGTATAACCCCTATTTCAAAGCAATCAGATATCGATTACGTCACTCAAGCTTATGGTGTTGCCGATGCTTGGCCAATTACTTGTGAGTCTTTTTCCCAGTGGGTGATTGAAGACACGTTCAGTGATGGTCGCCCAAACTGGGATACTGTTGGGGCGCAATTTGTTAGCGATGTAACCCCATTTGAAAAAATGAAAATCCGCTTATTAAATGCGGGTCACTCGGTACTTGGTTTGTTAGGGGAGCTTCATGGCTACAGCACCATAGATGAAACGGTTTCTGACCCATTATTTGCTCAATATCTGCGTGCATTTATGGATTTAGAAGTAACCCCATTGCTGGATGAACTACCAGGTATCGATATTGAGAGCTATAAAGACACCCTAATTGAGCGTTTTGCTAATCCAAATATTAAAGATAGCTTATCGCGTATTTGCTCTGAGAGTTCGGCTAAGTTACCCAAATTCTTAATCGCTACTATCACTGATAACCTTGCTAAAAATAGGGATATATCGTTGGCAACATTGGTAATTGCTAGTTGGTGTTTGTACAGTGATAAGAGAGTCAACCAACAAAGTAAAGCGTTAGAAATTCATGATGTGATGGCTGCAGAGCTTAACGCTGCTGCAAAGTTGACCGCTACAAACACAACTTCATTTGTTGAGCTTAGTAGTATTTTTGGCGATTTAGTAAATAATGAACAGTTTGTTAGTCACTATGCTCAAGCTATTGCAGCGCTCTATGCACCGAGTAGCCAAATAAAAAGTGTAATGGCGGCCACTTTAGCTAAAAAGAGTAATTGAAAATGAGCGTATTGATAAAACAAAAAGCGGCAAGCGAATTAACAATTAGTTGTTTTGGTGAAGTGTTATGGGATTGCTTTGACTCAGGTAAGCGATTAGGTGGCGCCCCCTTGAACATGTGTGTTCGCATTAATGCGCTGGGTATAAAGGCTGATATGATCAGTGCTGTTGGTAAAGATGCATTAGGGCAAGAGTTACTAGGTGAGATCACTGTAAGAGGAGTGAGTTGTGATTACATCGCGCTTAATGAACATAAGCCTACCAGCACAGTTGAAGTAACCCTAGATAGCAGTGGTAGTGCAACGTATGAAATTATTGTAGACACCGCATGGGATAACATCTCCTTAACTGATTCACTATTAACAAAAGTGTCCAGTGATGATGTATTTGTGTTTGGTAGCTTAATAGGGCGAAGCGAAGTTTCATATAATACTTTACAGCAGTTGCTTAATGTCGCGAACTTTAAGGTGTTTGACGTAAATTTACGTGCGCCACATTATAAGCTCGACACCTTACTAAAGCTGATGAATAAAGCTGATTTTATAAAGCTTAATGATGATGAGTTGTATGAAATAGCAAAAGCATTGGGGTGTAAATATCACTCATTGGAGCAGAACCTAGCATTTATTGCTGAACAAACCAACACAGATTATTTATGTGTAACAAAAGGCAGTCATGGCGCATTGCTTTCAATTAAAGGTGTTAATTACTATAACTCAGGTTATTTAATTAGTGTCGTTGATACCGTTGGTGCAGGTGATTCATTTCTTGGCGCACTTATATATCAATTATGTAGTAGTGATGACCCCCAGTATAGTGTCGACTTTGCATGTGCCGTGGGCGCGATGGTTGCACAGAGCCAAGGAGCCACGCCAGTATTAACTCATAAGCAAATTAATGATTTTATGGATCCAGCTTGATCTAGTAATATTTTGTTAGCGGTTTTTTAAAAGCCGCTTTTTTTTGTCTATTTTTTGTTGCCAGAACACTGTGTACCGATGTAAATAGCATTCTTATCACATAGTCTTATTGTGCATTTTCATAAGCCCTGTTAACGTGCGTCGATTATTCATGGATCGAAAGGCGGAGCGGCCGACAATACGCTCTATATCACTCATACAAAAAGAGAAAACGTGCTAATGATCATCTTTTTTATCTGTTTAACAATTTTAATATTGGGTTATAAGTTTTATAGCCCCTTTGTAGAAAAACAAGCGGGTATGGACCCAAAAGCAGCAACACCGCAAACACGATTTAGCGAAGGTGTTGACTATGTGCCAATTCATCCTGTTCGTGCTTTTTTAATTCAGTTTTTAAATATTGCTGGTGTAGGGCCAATTTTTGGACCTATTCTTGGTGCTTTATATGGTCCCGTGGCATTAGTGTGGATCGTTCTCGGCAATGTTTTGGGCGGCGCTGTACATGACTTTTTCTCAGGTGTGATGAGCATCAAAGAAGACGGTAAAAGTTTGCCAGAAATAGCCGGTAAGTACTACAATGTTGTATTTAAAGGCTTTATGCTCATATTTACCGCTATGCTACTGTTTTTTGTTGGTGTGGTTTTTATTATGAGCCCAGCAGGTTTGTTAAGTAACTTAGACCTATTTAAAGACACGTTTTTAGCTAACAACACCTTTTGGGTATTGGTTATTTTAGCTTATTACTTTTTAGCCACTTTACTGCCTATCGATAAAATCATTACTAAATTTTACCCAATTTTTGGCTTGCTAATGATTGTAATGACAGTTGCTGTTGCTGTGTCGTTATTAATGAATGCACCACACCTACCTGTTGCGGGTGACTTTTTGGCCTACTTTGAAGCCGATCACGCTCATGACTTCTTAGCACCGAACCCCGATGGATTACCAACTTGGCCATTATTGTTTATTACTATTACTTGCGGTGCGATCAGTGGCTTCCACTCAACGCAAGCGCCTATCATTGCCCGCTGTTTAACTAATGAAAAGTATGTACGTCCAGTTTACTATGGCGCCATGATGTGTGAAGGCATTGTGGGCTGTGTATGGGCACTTGCCGGTATTGCTGCATTTCCAGAGGGCTATGCAGGCTTAAAATCAATGCTTGATATGGGTGGCCCTGGCCTTGTGGTTAATCACATCGCCAATAGTTACTTAGGCGTGCTTGGTGGTATTATGGCAATTATTGCGGTGGCTGTTTTCCCTATTACGTCAGGCGATACAGCGTTTCGTTCACTGCGTTTGACTGTTGTTGATGCCTTTAATATTCCACAAAGTCTACGTAACCGTTTATTGTTAGCTTTGCCAATTTTGACCATAGCTTACTTTATGACAAAACTCGATTTTTCACTTATTTGGCGCTACTTTGCATTTTCAAATATGTTGTTGTCGACGAGTGTATTGTGGCTTGCAACTAAGTACTTATTTGATCGCGGTGCGTTCCACTGGATAGCAAGTGTACCTGCGGTAATCGCTTCTGCTGTGACACTTTCGTACATTATGACCGCAGCTATAGGCTTTAACTTATCAAGTGATTTAGGCAAGCCAATTGGTGCCGTTGTTACGGTAGTAGGGCTAATAGGGCTTGCTGTTGTGCATTCAAAGCATAAGGCTAAACCTGCAATATAATTACCTTTAAATAATATAATTTCTTATGTTATTTGGCTAAATATAAACGAGCTATTAAATAGCTCGTTTTTTGTGCGCTAAAATTAAATTGCTTGAATAGCACCCCTAACGCTGTGGTACACAACGGATGGTGTATCTATATCTTTTCAGTGTGCGGGATAAGCGTTTTTTAAACTTAAGAGCTAGGTTACACATATGTAACGACTAATAAATAATCATCTTTGTGATAGACCGAATTCTTAATGTGTTAGTTGATACACAGCTGAAAAGCTTCTCTTAGCAAGTAGCACTGCAGCGATAGAGAGGTTTAATGGCTAAATCTCTTGTTAGGTATCAAGTTGATCGAAATAAATTACTAAATTATCAATAAATTCACGCAGTGCAAGTGATTGATGTTTTCGAGAACGGTAAATACCATATATGCCTAACGTTTTTGGTATTAAGTGTGGAAGTAAGTGAACAAGATGACCATTATTTATGTAATTTTGCACGGCAAATTTTGGTTGTAAGGTTATGCCTTGATCGTGAAGAGCTGCTTTGAGTAGTAAGCTTGAATCATTAGCGCTAAAGTTACCTGTGATGGCGGCAGATAGAGATTGTTTTTTATGTGTAAAGTGCCACACGCTTTTCTCAAACCGTGAATAGTTTAAGCAATTATGCCGACTTAAATCATCGATAGTAACAGGTCGCGTGTTTTTCTTTAAATAGGGTGGGCTTGCACACAATACTGAATGGCATTTACCTAGTGAACGCGCAATTATATTGGGATCTAAATCATTGGTGATTCTAATTGCTAAATCTATTCGGTCTTCTACCAAGTTTGTAACGTGATTACTTATTTGAATATCAATACTGACCATTGGATGGGCGCTTAAAAACGGTTGTATCATATTTGGTAGTACGTCATGTGCTAAAAATGGTGAACAAGAAAGTCGAATTAACCCTTTTATGGCATTGTCGCTTTCTATGGGCGAACTAATATTTTGGGCAATCGCAACTAATTCTCTACAGTAATTAAGTATTTTTTCACCCTCCTGTGTGAGTGTTAATTTACGGGTAGAGCGATGTAATAACTGTGTATCTGCCCACTCCTCCATTTGATTTAAATACCGTGTCACCATCGATCTAGACATATCCAAAGCACGAGCTGCACTCGCTAAACTTCCTTGCTCTACAATTTTAATAAATACATCTGCGGCAATTATCCTATCCATTCACTCTCCTATATGACCGAAATATGCAACAGATGGTTGCACTATTTCTAGTTTTTAACTCTTAAACTGCAACATACAATAGCTTCATCTTAACGAAATAACAAATAGGATACTCAAAATGAAAAAAGTTAAACAAGTTTTAGCAAGCACCTTATTAGCAAGCACATTAACACAGCCCGTTCTAGCTCAAAGCCAAGTAACTGTAGATATATACAACCCACAAAATAAAAGCATTTTTGCTGTGTCTTCAAGCATTATCAGTGGTGATAGCGAAGTGTTATTAGTAGATGCGCAGTTTCAACGTAACGATGCACAAGCACTCGTTGAAAAGATAAAAGCAAGCGGAAAAAAATTGACCACTATATTTATTAGTCATAGCGATCCTGACTTTTATTTTGGTTTAGATGTATTAAAAACCGCATTTCCGAATGCAAAAATATTGGCGACTAAATCAACGGTAGACAATATTAAACATTCAATGCAAGGCAAATTAAACTACTGGGGACCAATCCTAAAAGCCAATGCCCCTACACAACTTTTTGTGCCAGAGGTGACGCTATCAAATTCACTAACAATAGATGGTACTGATATTTTTATTAAAAATTTACAGCACGACCCTAAGCATACATATTTATGGATACCATCTATAAAAACAGTTGTCGGCGGGGTTGTGGTGTTTGATAAAATGCATGCATGGTTAGCTGATTCTAGCACTGTAGCAGAGCGTAAAACTTGGCAAGTAACCTTGACTAATATTGAAGGTTTAGCACCAGAAGTGGTGATCCCCGGTCATTTTTTAGCTGGTAGTAAACAAGACCTTTCAGCTGTTTCGTTCATGAAAGATTATTTAAATAAAGCAGATGGTGCAGCTAAAAGTGCAAAAAATTCAGCTGAATTTGTAGAGATAATGACTCAAGCGTATCCAGACTTAGGTGCAAAAAGTATTTTAGATTTAAGCTCGAAAGTGGTTATGGGCGAAATGCAATGGCACTAAGCGCAACTATGCTAAGTAGCTATTTTAATAGGAAATACTTTATGAAAAAAATAACGTTACATATTATTGTTGATCCACTATGTGGATGGACTTACGCAAGTGTACCTTTGATTATCGCGGCTGAAAGCACAGTTGGTTTAACTGTGGAAATTCATAACGGTGGTATGCTAACTGGACACAATGTAAAACCGGTTAGTGCAGCATGGCGTGAATTTGCAATTAAAAACGATAGCATTATTGCACAAAAAACAGGTCAATTGTTTGGTACTAATTATACCGATGGGCTTTTAAAGATGAGCGGTATTACTCTTGACTCGGCCCCGGCTATTACAGCTATATTAGCTGCGCAAGAACTTGGAATCTCGGCTGGTGAAATGTTAAGTAGTGTTCAGCATGCCTATTATGCTCAGGGTCAAAACATAATGCAGCTTAATGTACTTACTGAGGTTGCAGCTGAACTGGGTTTAAATAAACGTACTTTCGAAACTCACTTTAATGCACTTGAGGGGGATGCAACAGCGCAACATATCGCGCAAAGCCGAGGCTTATTACGTGAAATTAATGGGCAGGGCTTTCCTAGTGCAGCATTTGAATTTGACAATTGTCAATGGCAATACGCTGATATCGCAAGTTTTTATGGAAAAACGGCTCAATGGTCCAACTATTTGCGACAATCACTTGCTCTTGGCTAATGCGCTGGAAGTTTTAAGTTATCGTTATATTTTTCGGTTTACATCGTAGTAATACCGAGTTAACTTTTTATCGTTGAAGGGCGAAAATGAACAACTTAGACATTATTAAAAGTACGTATAAAGGAAAAACATCGCAAGAGAATAGCCAGAATTTCGCGCTTCATGCAAGTGATACCATTATTTGGAAAGAAGCTGACGGTTTTGCTTATGCCGGTACCTACTACGGTGTGGATGATATTGCGAAACACGTTTTTCAAAAGCTTGCCAGTGAATGGGATAACTATATGTTCACACCGCAAAATTACTTATCTGATGATGATACGGTTGTTGTGTATGGCACATATTCAGGTAAGTATATTAAAACAGGTAAAAAAATGCAGGCAAGAGTTGTGCACATTTGGCAGCTCAGAAATCAAAAAATTACTCATTTTGAGCAAATAGTAGATAGTAAAGTGGTATTTGATGCTATGCAGTAACATAGTTACTGCATAGCTTTTATACTGTAAGGTGGATTAAATTACATCGTCTAAAATGGGTAATGCCGGAAAAGCCCCTTTCTTTAAGCATGCCTTTGAACCGCAACGTAAGCCAAAAGCCATCGCTTGGGCGACAATTTTCTCATTAGTAATTTGCTCATTTACTGGGCTGTTCGAGTTGAAATGGTGGAAATAATACAAAACACCGGCAATAAATGCATCTCCAGCACTGGTGGTATCTAATGCTGTTATCTTAGGGGCATTTTGTTCTATAGAAAATTTACGGCTTATTGCTTTGGAAGGGTTAGGCCCGTCAGTTACAAAGATTAGCTTAACTCCCAGAGTGAGTAATTCTTCAAGATAACAATCTGGAGTTGTACCTTTTGTATTCGCTAAGAATTGTAGTTCATCTCGGGATAATTTAATGATGTCACAAAAACCATAGCAGCGTGCTATAACTTTCGCTATTTGGTCGGGGGTTTTCCACAAGCTATAACGTAAGTTAACATCAAAGCTGATTAATATATTATGCTGACAAGCATACTCTAACGCTGTTACGGTCGCATTTGCTGCGAGGGGATCGGTCAGGGTATTTGAGCAAAAATGCAGTACAGAGAAATCCTGCCACTGAATTTGTTCTAGGTGTTGTTCATTAACTAATAAGTCAGCTGTTTCATGGCGATAAAAGTTAAAGCTGCGTTCGGCTTGCTCATCTAAACTGACAATGACCATGGCAGTTTGGGAATCTTTAATGGTGAATAAGTAATCAGTGCCAACGTTGTACTCAATTAACGCTTTTGTTAATTGTTTTGCAAAGTTATCATCCCCCATACCACCACAAAAAGTAGCGCTACCGCCAAGTTTTGCATAGCCGACAGCTACGTTAGCGGGTGCTCCGCCTGGTATCGGAGAGTAGGCTGAATTTCTATTGTCATGAGGCAACATATCTATGAGTAGTTCGCCATAACTTAGTAATTTGTTCATGTTCTGAAACCTTAAAAAGCCCAGTTAGAGACTGGGCACAAACAGAGGGAGGTGAGCTTAATTAGTTAAACATGTATTTTAATGTGAGTGATGTAGTACGGCCGTTGATTGCACGTGCTCGAATAATGTTATTCTCAGGTACACTGCCTTCTTCAGCTTCAGTAATACCCACTGTATCGAAGAGGTTGTTAACATTAAATGCAATATTAAGGTTTTCTGTTAAGTCATAGCTTACAAAACCATTTACCTGTGTATAGCCATCAAACTTAAGGTCGTTACTATCTTGCGCATATGCACCGGTAGTGCCGATAAAGCTCAAGCCAGCAGAACCTTGTTCAAAGTTATAACGAGCCATAAGTGAGTAAATTAAATCTGCTTGGCGGCGAGGCGTATTACCGACTACATCAGGTGTTAAGGCATCTTTAGCTATTTCAGCATCAGTCCAAGTTAGGTTACCGCGAAAATCCCAAGCGCTTATAAAATAGGTTGATTCAAGTTCAATCCCTTTTGCTTCATATTCGCGGTCGAAAAAGGTTTGTGACGTCGCTTCAAAGTTTTGCTCTTCTGTTTCAGCATAAAATGCGGTTGCGAAAACAGACAATGAATCAAAGCGCTTTTTAACACCAAACTCATACTGGTTTACTTCATCAACAGCATCTTCATCAGCCACAGAGCCATCAGTTGCCACTTTACCAAATAATAAGCGGTCTGCATTGGCGCGACCACCTTGACTTATGCGGGCAAAAGCGGCAAAACTTGGATCTATTTGGTAGTTTGCACCAACAGAATAGGATGCGTAATCCCAGTCGTAATTAACAATACTTGGGTTGCTAATATCAATACCAGCTACATTTTGTTCAGGAATTGAAATTGACCCATCACGATTCATATCAACTGTTGATGTTACAGCACCAGCATAATGGCCGCGTGCTTCACCACTGTCATAACGGGCACTGGCATCAATACTTACATCACCTAACTTTGTCGAAAAAGCCACATAGGGGGCGCGTGTTTCATAGTCAGTATCGTAGTTACGCTGACAACAATTGCCCCAGAAAGGAGTGCCGTATGCATATAAACCGCTGTCAGAATAACTCTCGCCATTCGCTGCGTATACGTCTAATAAAGCAGCATTATCACCTTTTAATTCCATTAAATAAGAGTTCCACAGCCATGACATGCTAATGGTTTGACTTGATGCATAATAACCAAATGTAAGGCTGGTATCTTCGCCAAATTCTTTTGTTAGTTTTAAGTCATTAACGATAGAGCCAAAGTCATTCATGGTTACATCAAAAGTATGAATACGCATAGCAAGGTCATCGGTAAATGCTTGTCCTTGTGATCCACCTGTTGCATAGCTTAATGTCGCACCTGCGCCAGCAATGCTTGCGGCAATATTGTTTGCGTTGCCAACCTCAGCAGGGATCAATGAAATAAAGTTGCCACTGACTGATGATTTTCTAAAGCGGTTCTCAATACGCCAGTCGTTATCTAGGTCAAAAGCAGCTTCAAAGCCAACGGCATCAACTTGTGGATTCATACCATTACGCATGTCTCCTCGACTTATTTGGTTATCACCATCAAGGCGTGTTGTTGATAAAAACTGAGCTGAATGTGGTGTATCTGACTGTGAGTCAAACCCTTCGATTGAACTGCCATCAGAGTACATAGGCATAGGTAGGTAACCTATGCTTTGGTCGTCTAAATGCTTGTAGTAAAGTCTCACATAACCTGTATCGAACTCTTTCGTGATATTGGCTTTAATTTGACCGCCTTTATTTGCTGTGTAGCCAGCTTCACGCGGACCTTCGCCTTGGCGAATAAAGCCACCAACATGAAAGCGTACACTGTCGTTTAAGTAGGTGCCATATTCAAAATCAGTTCTTAAAGAGTCATAGTCTAAACCAATCGTTGTTGCGACACTGCCTGACTCTTCTTCACCTGTTTTTGAAATAAGATTGATAATACCGCCTGGGGCATCACTGGCGGCTGTCGATGCTGAACCACCACGGATAGACTCAACAGTTTGCACTGTGCTATCTAGGCGCATGAAGATGTCAGCATTACCAAATGCAATATCACCAAACTGCATTACGGGAAGGCCATCTTCCTGTAATTGTAAAAATTTAGCGCCACCAGATGCGACAGGTAAACCGCGAACAGCGATATTTGCGTTACCCTCACCACCTGTTGATTCTGAGCGAACCCCGGGGATAATTCGAAATGCTTCAGCTGTCGAACGAGGTGTTGCCACTTCAATTTCGCTTAAAGATACACTGCTAACTGATACGCTAGACTCCATGATGGTTGTACGTTTTGGTACGCCCGTTACGACAATCGTTTCTAAACCCTTTTGGGCTTGGTCAGGTTTTTGTGCTTCTTCAGCGTATAGCCCTTGGCTAACAGCTAAAGCGAGAGAACTAAGTAAATATAGTGATGTGTTGAATGTTGTCATTGTGTGCCTCGTTGATTACTTACCCAGCGGGTTGTTATTTTTACTTAATCGATTAAGTAAAAATAACAAAGTTTTTACATTAAGCAACTTTTTTTTGCTGATAAATCGTGTTTTTCTTAACTAATATTGTTTTTAAAGACATTTTATTTGTTGCTGTTTCGATG